>CAZXVB010000204.1:0-5921 GCA_964643875.1 uncultured Anaerolineales bacterium
GACGAGGGTCCTATTTTCGAGGCAGCGCCGGAATCCCCATTCCGGCGCTGTTACCACGCAGGTTGAGGCTTGGCTGCCAGCCCTCTAGAGGCGATTTCAATCGCTAACAGAAATGAGTGCGTTTCATTTCAGCTGGAAAGTGGGCAACCCTCCCGCAAGTTGCCATTTTTCGATGCCAAAACACTCGGTTTTTGAAGGCAAATCCGCGCATAGTTCAACCTGCGGGAGGGTCTCCAACTCAGTTGAAACACACCCAACAGAAATAGCCTGAGCAGTTACCCGGCGCTTGCTCTTCAAGCGCCGAACTTGTTCAACCGCCCCGCATACGCCATCGCCAGTGGCAACAAGTCCGTGTGGTGGATATGCCCCAGCCCACCGGCCATACATGGACGTTCTCCAAATTGCGCCACAGGGTCGGGACGGATGTATTGCGACCACAACAGAACCGGCAACTCATGCCAACTATGTGCTTTCCACACCGCCGGGGTCGAGTGGTCACCGGTGATGATTACCACGTCCGGCCCCAATGCCAACATCTCGGGAAGGACTTGATCGAAGTGCTCGATGACGGCCACTTTCGCGTCGAAATCCCCATCTTCACCGGTGCTGTCGGTTTTCTTGACGTGGAAGAAGAAGAAATCGTAATCAGCCCAATGTGCTTTGAGGGTTTCCACCTCGTCCTCGATGGTACTGCCGGTCGGCAATACATCCATACCGGCCAACTTCGCTACCCCACGATACATCGGATAGGTCGCGATGGCTCCACAGCGGAGCTGATACACATCGGGCATGTGGGGCAAGCCGGGATCCTTGGCAATACCCCGCAGATTGCACCCATTGGCTGGATGTTCATCAGCCAATATCTGTCGGGCCTCCGATAGCCACTGGTTCAGCAACTCCGCTGACCGGGCCGCCTCCGGTCGCAACGGCTCAACCGGTAGCGGCGGCTTGCCGGTCTGCTGTGGGTCTGTCTCGGTCAGGCCGTCGTACAGTTCCGGGCCGCGCAGGACCAGTACAAAGCGATATTCCTTAACCGGTTCAATGAACGTCTCCACACCCGGCAGGTGAATAGCGCGCAGCTTTTCACACAGACGTGCCCCTACTTCGGTAGGAATGCGACCGGCTCGCCGATCGGTAATCAGCCCTCGCTCGTCTAAGGTGCAGAAATTACCTCGGGCCGCCAGATCATCGCGCTGTAACTCGAAACCGATGCCCAACGCCTCCAACACCCCGCGTCCAATCTGATACTCGAGGGGATCGTAGCCAAACAAAGCCAAGTGTCCCGGCCCACTGCCGGGTGAAACGCCTGGCGCGACGGGGGTACTCATTCCACATATGGCGCGAACCGCCAATGCATCCATATGGGGAGTGTGCGCTGCTTCCAATTCCGTCGGACCGTCCGATGTGCGGGGTAAACCGCCCAGTCCATCCATCACTACCAGGAGAATCTTGGTCTCGTTTGTGATTGCCAACTCACGCATCAGATTCAAATCAGCCATTGTCCCTCCATCCTCGCTCGGCACACGGCACACGGTCTATGGTGGGTGTACGAGCGTATCAGAACAAGCAAGTAGACAGGGATTCCCTGCCTACTTGCCTAATTTCACACTCGTCACGTTCTATCGGATTGCTATCTCGGTCTGCTTATCGAAGATATGCATGCGGTCCATATTGATAGCTACAGGTATCGTGTTACCAACTCGGGCGCTGGTGCGGGGATCGAAACGCCCCAGGAACTGGGCGTGATCCGTCACCAGGTAGACGATTACCTCATTGCCCATCAATTCGGTCACGTCCACCATGGCCTCGACAATCGCGCTCTTGATGTTTGGAGGCGCGTACTCCGGGTCATGGGTGTCCTCCGGACGCACACCGAAGATGACATCCTTGCCTACATACGGGCGGTAGACTGCATCTCGATCGTCAGGCACAGTCAGCACGAAATCCTTGCAATCCACGGCCACTTTTCCGTCCCGCTCTACCAGCCTGGCGTCGAAGAAGTTCATCGAGGGGCTGCCGATGAAGCCGGCGACGAAGACATTGGCCGGCATATCGTACAACGTTTGGGGAGTATCAATCTGCTGAAGGATACCATCCTTCAACACAGCGATCCGCGTCCCCATTGTCATTGCCTCTACCTGGTCGTGGGTCACGTAAATAAAGGTCGTTTCCAGGCGCTGATGGAGCTTGCTGATCTCGGCACGAGCCTGCACGCGGAGTTTGGCGTCCAAGTTGGAAAGCGGCTCATCCATCAGGAAGACATTCGGTTCACGCACGATGGCCCGCCCGACGGCCACCCGCTGACGCTGACCACCGGAAAGTTGCTTTGGCTTGCGGTCCAGCAGGTTTTCGATCCCCAGAATCTGGGCTGCCTCTTTGACCCGCCGATCAATCTCCTGCTTGGGGGTCTTACGCAGTTTAAGACCAAACGCCATATTGTCGTAGACTGACATATGGGGGTAGAGGGCGTAGGATTGGAAGACCATTGCAATGTCCCGGTCCTTGGGAGGCACATCGTTAACCAGGCGGTCACCGATGTAGATGTTTCCCTCTGTAATTTCCTCCAGGCCGGCCAACATTCGCAAGGATGTGGACTTGCCGCACCCGGATGGGCCGACGAAAACGAGAAATTCTTTGTCGGCGATCTCGATGCTCAGGTCATTGACTGCCACGACATCGCCAAAACGCTTGGTAACGTGTTCATACGTCACACTGGCCATGAGAGACTCCTTTCAATTAATAATTTTTATGCCAATACTACCCGTACACCGGCTTCGCTTAAGTCCCACAAAATGGGGGCGGGTGCCTCGCGGGTAGTAACTAACACATCCAGTTCCGAAATGGGCGCCACATGGGCAGCGGCCACCCGCCCTACCTGCTCCGGCAATGCTAAGATGACCGTCTGCGCTCCTATCTCGAACAGCACCTGTATCTCCTCTGCCCACGCCAGGCTATCGTCGGTGATCCCTTCTACGGCGCTAACTCCACCCAACTCTAACATCACGTGATTAGGACGCAGGTTGGCCAGGGAAGCTCTAAAGAGCGGCCCCATCAGTCCTCCGCCGCGTTCCCCGGCCTGCCCGCCGGTAACGATCAGCGTATGGCGGGGAGAAGATCGGTTCTGGGCCGCCCAATGGGCCAACCCCAGGTCATTGGTGATCAAGGTTATTTCCGGCTGGATTTCCAACAGGAAGCGGGCCACTTCCATCCCCAGTAGACCTGGGCCTAGAAAAACCGTCTCGCCCTTGGCCACCAGGCCCGCGGCGGCACGCCCGACCCGCACGCGTGGACTATCATCCGCCTCACGGCTTACAATGGAATTTGGAGAAAGTGGCGTAGTCTGTATAGCCACTGCACCACCATGGACCCGGCGGATTAACCCTTCTTTTGCCAGGGAGGTTAGGTCACGCCGGGCGGTGGCCGGGCTGATGCCAAACCGGGCGATCAGATCGGCCGTGCGCACAGTTCCCTGTCGGGCAACCGTCTGGAGGATATAGGCTCGCCTTTCAGCGGCCAAACCGGTGGACACAGAACGATTCACGATTGAAATTATACCATAATGCACGTATTTTGTCAATTCTCACTGACGAATTTGTGCGAATGCGAACGAGATTGAGCGATTTTTCGGGGGAGGGAAAGGTGGAAAGGAGTATAAAAAAACAAGGCGACGGCCATCTGCCAGAAGACCATCGCCCATCACAAACGGAAGTTCTACCGCTCCGCTATCTTACCCTCAGCACGCCGCCGGCGGATGATCTCTTCGGCGATGGCCTCCGGCACCAGATTGTACTGGCGAAACTCCAGCGTGAATGTGCCTCGCCCCTGGGTGAGGCTGCGGAGGTCCGTGGCATAGCCCCGCGCCTCTGCCAGAGGGACCTCGGCGTCCACCGCGCGCATCAAGCCTCGCACATGTATCCCCTGGACGGTTCCCCGTCGCCGCCCCACGTCGGAGACGACCGCCCCCAGGTGCTCCTCTGGGGTCAGGATATCGGCATGCATCATCGGCTCCAACAGCACCGGATCCGCCTGCCGCACAGCCCGCCGCACGGCCATCGAACCGGCGATCTCGAAGTCCATGGCCGCTGAATCCACCTCGTGGAAACGCCCACCTAACAGTGTCACTCGCACGTCGGTCACCGGATACCCGGCGATCACGCCCTTTTCCAGTGCGGTCCGTACTCCGACCTCGGTGGGGCGCACGAATTCCCGGGGCAATTCTGCCGGGGAAGACGCATCCTCGAACACGATGCCCTCACCCCGTGGCAGCGGCTCGACCCGTAGATATACCTCGGCGAAATGCCCATGCCCACCGGTTTGCTTCTTGTAGGTTCCGGTTGTCTCGGCTGATCGGCGGATGCTCTCCCGGTAGGCCACCTGCGGCGGGCTGACCTGCGGCGATAGACCAAACTCACGGCGCAAGCGATCCACAGCGATCTCCAAATGCAACTCCCCCAGTCCGGCCAGCGTCTCCTCACCCGTCTCCGGGTCAAAGTGGCTGACCAGTGTGGGGTCCTCGGCGCACAGACGGGCCACGGCACGCTGTATCTTTTCCTGTTCCTCGCTGGAGCGGGCCGTCAACGCAATGGCAATTACCGGTTCCGGGAAATTGAAATGCTCCAATTCGATGGGATGGTTCGGGTCGCATAACGTATCACCGGTTATAGCCGATTTCATCCCCACCAGCGCCACCACGTCACTGGCCGCCATGTGGTCCACCTGCTCGCGCCGATTGCCATGCATACGGTAGATACGCCCGACGCGTTCTTGCACATCGGCGCGCGGATTGTACACCATTTCCCCCACGTTCAGATGGCCGGAGAAGACCCGCACCCAGGTCAGGTGCCCCACGTGGGGGTCCGTGACAATCTTGAACGCCGCCGCGCACAGCGGGGCGTCAGGATCATCGGGACGCTCGACGATCTCGTCAGGTCGGCCCGGCACAGAGCCAAGAATGGGCGGCAGGTCCGTCGGGGCCGGCAAGTAGTCCACGATAGCATCCAGCAACGGTTGCACCCCGATCCGCTGGCGCGAAGCCCCGCACAATACCGGCACCAACCTGCCGGTGACGGTCGCCCGGCGCAGGGCGTCTTTGAGGGTGTCCACGGGCAGATCCTCGCCTTCTAACCGACGGGCCAACAAGGCGTCGTCGCTCTCGCAGATGGCGTCCACCAAAGTGTTCCGCGCCTCAGAGGCCGCCGCTTCCATCTCCGCGGGGATGGGGCCGATCACTGGGTCATCGCCGTCAGGGGACCAGATCATAGCTTGGCGTGTCAACAGATCCACTACCCCCACGAAGCTTTCCTCCTTACCAATCGGCAATTGCAACAACACCGTTCCCCTGACCAGACGGTCTTGTACGTCGGCCAGTACGCGCTCGAAATTGGCTCCCCAGCGGTCCAGTTTGTTGACGAAGATGATGCGGGCCAGATTCTCACGGTTGGCATGCGCCCAGACAGCTTCAGTCTGCGGTTCGACGCCTCCGACGCCGCACAGCACGATGACCGCGCCATCAATTACCCGGATGGAGCGTACCACCTCGGCGGTAAAATCCACGTGGCCGGGGGTGTCTATCAAATTGATACGATGTCCGCGCCAGTGACAGGCCGTTGCCGCAGCGGTAATCGTGATCCCCCGCTCCCGCTCCTGCTCCATCCAATCGAGTTGTGTACTGCCGTCGTCTACATTGCCGACGCGACGAATGCGCCCCGTGTAGTAGAGAATTGCCTCCGAGGTCGTCGTCTTGCCGGCGTCCACGTGGGCGAAAACACCGATGATCCGTACTTTATTGATTGGTGCTTCTGATTTTCTTTTATTTTGACTCACGTCCTGCTCTTATCCTTTCTTTCACTACCCGACATATTGCTCAGTAACCCTCCCGCAGGTTTGAAATTACGCCAGTTGACGTGTATAGCCCCATATCA
>CAZXVB010000205.1:0-5900 GCA_964643875.1 uncultured Anaerolineales bacterium
GGGAATTGGTTTACACTTTGGGCTGCCTCAAGAAATCGGCTGCCTGCGCTGACTGGAAGTCAGCCTGTAGGGCCTGCGGCCAGTGGTCGGCCTGCGCCGACCAGCGCGTCGGCGTAGGCCGACGCGCGGCGCAAAGCGCCCAAAGAGGCCGATTTCAATCGGGCGGCATCCGGTACGTAACGCAAAGTGTCAACCAATGATGAACCATCTCCCAACGTGGATTCGTGGGGTAAGCCAGCCTCCCGCAGGTTCATACAGACTTAAACCTGCGGGAGGCTCGTCCCTACCCCTCGAACCCGTGTAGAGCCATAAACTTGTGCTGTTACTTCTCAGGCCGGCGGTCGAAACCGCGCCTTGAGGAGCCAAAGCTGGCCGTTCACCTGCGTGGACGCTCGGCTGCAAGCCCTCCAGAAGCGATTTCAATCGCTAACTACATCATTTGTCGCCCTGACGTACGATGTACTTTGGAGGGGCGTCGCACGTCTGCGGTGAACGTCGTCACGCCACCTGTACCCGGCCCGGCCCAACCAGGTCGGTCAATCGCCGGGTCAGTTCTGGAGTGTATCGCGTCGTGTCATTGGGAAAGGCCAACTCGACCGGGCGTTTCTGCCCTCCCGTCAGCCGGATGACGAAACGGTCCGATCCCGACTGGGTGATCAGCAATGCCCGAATACGGCGCAGAGTCTCGATATCCTGCTCGTATACTCCGCTGCGATGTAAGGTGATGTAAATAGTGTGACTCGATTGGGATGGTGGCTGCGACGGTGTATACGGTTGCGGTTGTTCCCGGACATCCATAGACCCAACCGGCCGGGAGTCAGCCTCGCCCGAGGGCCGGGATACCTGGTGGGGCAGTTTGACCCAATCACATAACAGGCTGGGGGTGTCCCGCCGCCGCCCGTCTACCTTGCAACTCAGCAGCACGATCTGGTCTGGCAACCAGAGAGCCTTTGTTTCTTTCCATACCCGTGGAAAGACCACCACATCACAGCTCCCTTCCAGGTCCTCCAGGGTCACGAACGCCATTTCATCCCCTTTTTTGGTGATATGACGCCGCACCCGTTGCACCATACCGGCAATGACGACCGACTGGCCGTCTAACTCCGGCCCCAACTGGCCGATGGTCACGCTGATCACGTCCTGCAAGTCACGGAGCACCTGGGCAAGAGGATGCTCAGAGATGTAGACGCCCACCAGCTCTTTTTCCCAGGCCAACAATTCCTTTTGAGAGATCTCCGGCACAGTATCCAAGGAGGGCAAGAGGGACGAGGCGGCATCCAGGCGCACGCCGGTCGCCTCGCCAAACAGGCTCATCTGACCTACTTCACGCGCATTGTGGTATTGCGCACTGACGGCCACGATCTGCTCCACCGCTGCCAAGAGCTGTGCTTGCGCGCCGAACACATTCATGGCGCCGACCTTGATCAGGCTTTCCAGGGCGCGCCGATTAACCTGTCGCAAGTCCACCCGACGACAAAAGTCCTCCAGGTCTTCGAATGGGCCACCGGCGTCTCGGGCCATCAGGATAGCCTGCACCGGCCCCTCACCGACGTTCTTGACAGCCCCCAATCCAAAGCGAATCGCCGAACGTCCATCCGACCCCGTCTCGATGGTGAAATCGAGTCCAGAGCGATTTACGTCCGGGGGCAACACCTCGATCCCCATCCGCCGACACTCGGCGATCAGAAAGCCCACTTTTTCGGTGTTGTGACGCTCGGTGGTCATAAAGGCCGTCATAAACTCAATGGGATAATGGGCTTTGAGATAGGCGGTCTGCGCCGTGATGACGGCGTAATCCGTGGCATGTGCTCGATTGAACCCGTAACGGGCGAAGAACTCGATATCCCCCCACACCGCGTCGGCCACCTTCTCCGGGATGCCCTTTCGGACTGCCCCTTCCCGGAACATCTTCTTGTGCTTCTCCATCAACTTGCGCTTTTTCTTGGCGACCGCTTTACGGATCATATCCGCTTCGCCCGGCTCGTACCCGGCCATTTGAACCGCCACCTGCATGATCTGTTCCTGGTAAACGATGATCCCATACGTATCGTCCAGGATGTTGGCCAGGATAGGGTGATGGTATTGCACACTTTCTTCCCCATGCATCCGCCGGATGTAGGTGGGGATGTTTTCCAGGGGGCCGGGGCGGTAGAGAGCCAGCACGGCCACGATGTGTTGGAACTGGCTGGGCTGCATCTCGCGCAACGTGCGGCGCATACCCGCACTCTCCACCTGGAAGACACCGGTCGTGTCCCCACGGGCCAACAGGTCGTAAAGCGCCTTCACATCGGCGTCCCGGTCGGGGTCCGTAGGGTCCCGCTCATAAGGGATGGTCTCCAGCGTCAACGTGCGCCCATGTCGTTGTTCGATCAGCTCGCAGGCCTTGCGCATGTGGGTCAACGTGCGCAATCCCAGGAAGTCCACTTTCAACATCCCCAGGGCATCCACGATCTCCATTGGCCACTGGGAAACGCTGCTCAGCGTCTCGCCTTCGGAGGAAGCGGTCTTGGTCGGGCGAGCCAGAGGGAGGTATTCGGTCAACGGTTGGTCGGATATAAGCACACCGGCGGCGTGTGTGCTGGCATGCCGGGCGACGCCTTCCAGTTGTCTGGCTGTATCCAGCAAGCGCCGGATGTATGGCGTGGTCTCGTATATCTGCCTGAGCTCCGGCTCCACCTCCAACGCTTCGGCAATGGAGACCGGTTTGCCGGGTTGGTTGGGGATCAGACGAGCCACCCGGTCCACCTCACTCAATGGCACATCCAGCGCCCGGCCCACGTCCCGCACAGCGGCCCGCGCTCCCAGCGTCCCAAAGGTAATGATCTGGGTCACGTGGTCGGCACCGTACCGCTCGACGGTGTATTGGATCAGTTCATCCCGGCGGTCATCGGGGTAGTCCAGGTCTATATCGGGCATACTGATCCGGTTAGGGTTAAGGAAGCGCTCGAACATCAAGCGATTCTTGAACGGGTCCACGTTAGTGATACCGAGGGTGTAGGCGACCACACTGCCGGCTCCAGACCCCCGCACGTTCCACCAGATGTCACGAGCACGGGCGGCCTCTCCCAGGTCCCAGACAATAAGGAAATAATCATCGAAACCCATCTGGTGAATAATGCCCAGTTCATACTCCAATCGCTCAATGACCTCCGGCTCCTCCGCACGCTGCGGCCCATACCGCTGTTCCAGGCCCCGGTAGCAGAGATAGCGCAGGTACTCCGCCGACGATGCGACACCTTCTGGAAGGGGGAAACGGGGCAGATGATACGGGGGGGCAAATTGCAATTCAACATCGCATTGCTCGGCGATCCGCACGGTGTTCTCCAGTGCCTCCGGCAGATCGGCGAACAGCGTGGCCATTTCCTCCGGGGAGCGCATGTAGTAGGAAGGATCGCTCATCCGCATCCGCCGAGGTTCGTTCACCGTTTTGCCGGTGCCGATGCACAGCAGGACGTCGTGGGCCTCGGCCTGATCGCGACGGGCATAGTGGATATCGTTGGTCGCTACCAGAGGGACGTCCATCTCGCGCGCCAGGGCGACCATTTGGCGATAGACCGGCTCCAATTCTGGCAAGTCGTGGGACTGGAGTTCGAAATAAAACCGATCGGGGAAATGTTCCTGATACCAGCGCACAGCCTGACGGACCTGTTCCTCCCGCCCATCCAACAACAGTTGGGGGATTTCTCCCCCGCCACAGGCCGTGAGCACAATGATCCCCTCGCTGTGTTCAGCCAACGCCTCTCGGTCAATGCGGGGTTTGTAGTAAAAACCTTCCAATTGGGCAATGGTTGCCAGTTTAATCAGGTTTTTGTAGCCCACCTGATTTTGAGCCAGGAGGACGATGTGATAAGGTTTCCCCTCGTTCCGATCCCGGTGATGCCGAGAAACGCGGGCCATATAGGCCTCGATCCCAATGATCGGCTTGATGCCGGCCTCCTGGCAAGCCTGGTAGAAATCCACTACGCCGTACATCACGCCATGGTCGGTGATCGCTAAAGCGGACATGCCCAGTTCTGCCGCGTATTGCGCCAGTGTTTTGCAACTGCTGAGGCCATCCAACAGGGAATATTCGGTATGCGTATGGAGGTGAACGAATTCTCTCATCACTCCGTATTATATCCAAAGCACACAAAATGGAAAGAGCGTCACGAGTTTGAGACAGCATAGCCCACGGATTTTAGTCGCTGATCGGTGAGAAGAAGTCCTGTGATAAGGACGGGAGCGAATCCTGCTCCCAGGGACGAAAAGCCGGATTCCTTCCCGGCCGCAGGTCTGTGAGATCCCGGGCGAGTAATCCCCCTACAGGTTTTAGCCACACCCAAATGACAAATGACCGCCGAAAGGGTGATTTCTATAGGTTGATTCCTCTCCATTGCTATGGTAACATACCGATGGAATATGAAAGCATTCAATTCAGACCAGGTAACTGCTCACCCTGTTTGCTTACAAGCACAGTCCACGCAAATGTGACTAAACAGAAGAAGGTGAACAGTTATCTCCACCGTTAGTCATTTTATCTTGCTTAAGGAGCAGAAAGATGAACACACGAAGTCCCCAGGATTACATCGCTTTAGAAGATCAATATAATGCCCACAACTATCACCCACTGGACGTCGTTATTACCCGCGCTGAGGGCGCGTGGGTGTGGGATGTGAACGGAAATCGCTATCTGGATTGCCTGTCGGCCTACTCGGCCGTCAACCAAGGGCATTGCCATCCAAAAATCGTCGCCGCGATGGTCGAGCAAGCACAAAAGGTAGCACTGACCTCGCGGGCGTTCAGGAACGATCAGTTGCCCCTTCTGGCTCAGGAGCTGTGTGAGTTAACCGGTTACGAGATGATGCTGCCGATGAATTCCGGCGCAGAGGCCGTGGAGACGGCCATCAAGGCAGCCCGCAAATGGGGATACACCGTCAAGGGTGTCCCCGACGAACAGGCGGAGATCATCGCTTGCGCCGGTAACTTCCATGGACGGACGATCACCATCATCACGTTCTCGAGCGAGGAACAGTACCGGGATGGATTTGGGCCGTTCACACCGGGCTTCCGGATCATTCCATATGGGGACATCAGAGCATTGGAACGGGCAATCACGCCCAACACGGTCGCCTTCCTGGTCGAGCCGATTCAGGGGGAAGGAGGGATCATCATCCCACCCGAAGGGTATCTACGTCAGGCTCGGTCGCTGTGCACCCGCCACAACGTGCTAATGATCGCCGACGAGATCCAGACCGGCCTGGGACGGACCGGCAAGCTATTTGCCTGCGAGCACGAAGGGGTTCGACCAGATGTCGTGACGATTGGCAAGGCACTTTCCGGCGGGATGTATCCGGTCTCGGCGGTACTGGCGTCCCGCGAAGTGCTGGGGGTCTTCGAGCCTGGCGATCACGGTTCGACATTTGGCGGCAACCCGCTGGCCTGTGCCATAGCTCGCGCTGCCCTGCATGTGCTGGTCGAAGAAAAGCTATGTGAGCGTTCTGCCGAGTTGGGCGCATACCTGTTGAAACGTTTGCAAGAGATCCGCAGCCCGCACGTGTTGGAATACCGAGGACGTGGGTTGTTCGTTGGTATTGCGCTCAAGCCCCAGGCCGGCGGCGCTCGCCGCTTCTGTGAAGCGCTGAAGGAGCGAGGCATTCTAGCCAAGGATACCCACCACACCATCATCCGTTTGGCCCCGCCGCTGGTCATCGAGAAGAAAGACCTGGACTGGGCCATAGAGCAGATCGCCGAGGTACTGACGATGCCGTAGCGCCCATCCGGTCGGCGTTTGTCCCACACAGGGATGTGCGCTGCGCCTGGGATTTTTGTACATCCGTGGACGGCTTGCCCCTGCCCATTGCCCATTGCTATTAAGGTGCGACACGCTTGATAAGTGCGTCGCACCTAAAATATTACGATGC
>CAZXVB010000206.1:0-5888 GCA_964643875.1 uncultured Anaerolineales bacterium
AAAATGTAAATTTAACTCGGAGGTATCAACTGTGGCATCCAAAAATGTTCTGCGTTTGTCATTTATGCTCGTTCTGATACTCGGCCTGTTATGGCTGGCAGCGGACGCGTTCGCCTCCGACGGGCCGCAACCTGTGGTGCGTATCGCTACCCACCACGACGTATCCCCACCGCTGCGCTCCATCCCACCCATCCCGCCGCAGAGCGGGCCGCACGTGCAGGCCTTCCCGGCTCTACCATTGCCGCGCCGCTACAACTACGAAGCAGCGGCGGGACTGATTCCCTTCATTGATCCGCTGCTGGCCGGGTCGCCCCAGCCGCCTGCTGCGCCGCTGGCAATGCCTGTCCCCATCCAGAACTTCGAAGGGGTGAGCAATGTCAATGGTGTGCACCCGCCGGATACGCAGGGAGATGTCGGCCCCAATCACTACGTCCAATGGGTGAATCTCTCCTTTGCCATCTGGGACAAAGAGGGAAACCTGTTGTACGGTCCGGCCAATGGTAACACGTTGTGGCAGGGGTTTGGCGGCCCCTGTGAAACGACCAACGATGGCGATCCGATCACCCTCTACGATCACTTGGCCGACCGCTGGTTGATGAGTCAGTTCGCGCTACCTAACTTTCCTAATGGACCGTTCTACCAGTGTATCGCGATCTCCCAGACGCCCGACCCAACTGGAGCCTGGTATCGGTATGAATTCGTAGCCAGCAATACAAAGATGAACGATTACCCGAAGTTCGGTGTCTGGCCGGACGGGTACTATATGACGGTCAATCAGTTCAGCCAGGGCAGCCTCAGTTGGGCCGGGGCGGGTGTTTTCGCTTTCGAACGAGACGCAATGCTCCAGGGCAACGCTGCCCAGATGGTCTATTTCGATCTCTACTCCGTCAACTCGATGTTTGGCGGGATGTTGCCCTCCGATCTGGACGGCTCAACCTTGCCCCCAGCCGGTGCTCCTAACTATTTTGTCGAGGTGGACGATAGCAGTCCGGATGCGATGCGTTTGTGGGAATTCCACGTAGATTGGAACACGCCGGCGAACTCCACTTTTGGTATATCCGGACAACCCAATGCGGTGTTGCCTGTGGCTTCTTTCACTCAGTTGTGCCCCTATACCCGTAACTGCATCCCCCAGCCCGGCACTTCGCAGGGGTTGGATGCCATTGGGGACCGCCTGATGTACCGCTTGGCGTACCGTAACTTCGGTGACCATGAATCCCTGGTGGTAAATCACACGGTGGATGCCGGGGGTGGACGCGCCGGTATACGCTGGTACGAAGTTCGCGATCCGGGCGGCACGCCGGTGATCTATCAACAAGGCACATACGCACCCAGCGATGGCCTGCATCGTTGGATGGGAAGCATCGCGATGGACCGCATGGGCAATATGGCGCTGGGGTACTCGGTCTCCTCCAGCAGTGTCTACCCGTCCATTCGTTACACAGGGCGACTGGCCGGCGACCCACTGGGTACGATGTCCCAGGGAGAAGTGGAGGTCATCGCCGGCAGCGGCTCCCAGACCAGTTCCTATGCCCGCTGGGGGGATTACAGTATGATGGGGATTGATCCGCTGGACGACTGTACCTTCTGGTATACCCAGGAGTACATTCAGACGACCGGATATGCTAACTGGCAGACGCGGATCGCTGCCTTTCGGTTTCCTGGATGCTCAGCGGCCACGGAAGGAACGTTGACCGGAACCGTATACGACGCTACCGGTACGCCGGTCGGCGACCCTATTGCTGGTGCAACGGTGTGGGCCAGTCGTTCGCCGACCGAGACAACGCGCACGACCAGTGGCCCGGACGGGGCGTACACCCTGGTTATGAGTGAGGGGACCTATACCGTGACGGCCTCCGCCTACGGCTTTCTAACCAATGAGATCGCCGGAGTTTCCATTTCCTCCGGTACGACCACAACGCTGAACATCCCCCTGACGCCGGCGCCCCGCTATGTCGTTTCGGGAACAGTCACCGACGCGACTACGGGATGGCCGCTCTATGCCCGCATCGCCATCGAGGGGTATCCGGGTGCTCCGGTCTGGAGTGATCCGGTCACGGGTTTCTACAGCGTGACGCTGGCAGCCGGACGCCCGTACACGTTCTCCACCCAGGCGTGGGTCGCCGGTTATCAGACCGCCGAGCGCGTCGTCGCTCCCTTGACGGCCGACTGCACCGAGCACCTGACGTTACCGGCAGATCAGGCCTCATGCACTGCTCCCGGATATCATCAAGTGGGTAGCACTTGTCGGCCCACTCCCGGCGGCCTGGTCGTCGGCCATACGTACGATCAGAACACGGCTACTGCTTTGGATGATGTTGTCATTGTCAATGATGCCGGGTATACGGCGGTTTCGGCCTCAACACTCGATGTCCATACCGACGATGGCTTTTATACCCTCTTTGCGCCGGCCGGCACTGTGGTGATGACGGCCACTCACGATCATTACGGCCCTGTAGTTGTTACAACAACCGTGGTTCAGAGCGACACGGTGCGTCTGGATATATCCCTCCCATCCGGCCTGGTATCCTATACGCCAGACAGGTTGGCGGCGACGGTGGGGTGGGGGGAGTTTCTTACCCTTCCGTTCACGCTGACGAATATGGGCGGGGTAACGGCTTCGTTCTCGCTGGCTGAGTTGGAACCCGTGTTGGCCCAACCGGACCTATTTCAATCACCGGTGGCCATCGTCAAGCCGTTCAAGCAGAACTTTTCGACCACGTTGCGGCTCAAGATGGGGCCGCCGCCATCTTGGACTCTCTACCCGGCCGGCAATGTGTTGGATTCCTGGGCCGTGAGTAGTGGGAACATTTGGGGCCTGGCGCCGGTGGGGGATCCGGACAATGGCGGCCGCCTCTGGGTAGCTAGTCCATCGGCTTCCTGGAGTGGTTCTGGTCGCATAGAGGAATACACGCCCGATGGCACGCCGACCGGACGCTCCTATGGGTTCACCTGGCAACCCCGGTTTGGCCCTGCCGATCTGGCGATCAACCCACATACCGGCCGCATCTGGGCGATGAACATTGATTCGCCTGGTCGTGCCAACTGCATCTACGAGATGGATCCTGCAGTGGGGTACACCGGTCGGCGCGTGTGCCCGGAGGGAAGTGGGTTCGCCAACTCACAGCGCGGCCTGGCCTACGATCCAGTCACCGATACGTGGTTTGCCGGTGGCTGGAACGATGGGACTATCACCCACTTTGCGTCGGATGGTCGCCTCCTGGCGCGGGTTTCCGTGGGCCTGGCCATCGCCGGCCTGGCCTACAACCCGGACACGCATCATCTTTTTGTGATGGTGAACGCCGACCCCAGCCGGGTGTACGTACTGGATGTGGCTGATGACTATGCGCCGGTGGGGCAGTTCGACGTTGGTGTCGGCTTGGGAGCGTATGGCGGGGCCGGGCTGGAGCTTGACTGCACCGGTCATCTATGGGCGGTGGATGCAAGCAGCAACACCATCTACCGCTTCGACTCTGGCGAGTCCACCACCGCTTGTCAGGCCGATGTCTCCTGGCTCAGCACATCGCCGGTCAGTGGCACGCTCGGCCCTGGCAGCACCCGGCGGATTACGGTGGCTTTCGACGCGACAGCTCTTAGTTTCCCCGATTGGGGGGAACACTATGCCAAACTTAGGGTCGAACACGACACGCCTTACTTGCTGGCCGACTTGCCTATTACGATGGCAGTGACGCCGCCGCCGCCCATATTCGCCATTGCTGCTTTGCCGGCGGAGGACCAGGCCGGAAGCGGCAGTGTGCTGCGTTACACCCTTGTGGTCACCAATAGCGGCGGCCCGGCAACGGGGATGATCATCAGTAACACTTTGCCTACGAACACACAATTCTCCCAGATAGGGCAGGGCGGTGTGTTGGTAGGGAACGATGTGGTCTGGAGCGGCTTGAGCCTGGACTATGGTCAGACGCTCACCGTGACGTTTGACGTGCTTGTCGCCTGTGTGCCTTCCGGTACGTTGGTGGTCAACGATACATATATGGTGAAAGCGACAGAACACCCATTGCCGACGTGGGGTTTGCCGGTTAGCACGCCGGCCGTGACCAGAGCACCTCAGGCGGTTTTCACGTATACCTTCCCTCTCCTCCGCAACTGGCCGGTCACGTTCACCAATCTCAGCCAGAACAGCGTTTACTTTGTGTGGGACTTCGGCGATGGGGTAACTTCTACTGTGCCCGCGCCGACGCACGTGTATGCTCAGACGGGTGCTTATCCGGTCTCGCTCCGGGCGGCTAACCTGTGCGCCAGTGACACTACAACCCAGACAGTCACGGTGGAGGATTACGCCGTGCAAGTCTATCCGCAGGCAGCGTCGGCGGCGGCTGAGCCAGGAGAAACAGTTACGTACACTGTGCGCATCACCAACGTAGGCACCCTGATGGATCAGGCGGTCTTCGCGTTGGATGGCTCCCTGTGGGGAATGGGGCCTTCCTCCGGTACGGTTGGGCCGTTGGACGTTGGGGAAGCGGACGTCATCACACTGAGTGTGACGGCCCCGGCTGATGCCCTGGTGGGGGAGATGGACCCGGCCACTCTGATCGTGGTGATGGAAGGCGACCCCCGCACACCACCGGCCTCTGCGACGGCCCTGTTGACAACGACGGTGCTTCCTGTCTATAACGTGACACTTTCCCCCGCTACCATCCATCAGAGTGGTTATGCAGGCGACGTGGTGGCCTATACCCTGTACGCTCACAACACCGGCAACATCAGTGATACGTATACCGTGAACCGGGTGAGCGATGCGTGGGATGCCACACTTACGCCGCCAGGGCCTTTCACCCTCCAACCCGGCGAACAGAAAGACGTTCACGTGTCCATCACTGTTCCCCCCACTGTGACGATGTATGATCAGGATGTGACGATAATCCAGGTGACCGGGGAGAGTGGCGTCGCTGCCCTTGGCACGTTGACGACTACGGTGATCTGCCAGGCCGTACAGGGGGCCAGTTTTGTGTATACCCCGCCTTCCCCGGTTGGCACGGGCCAGGTCGTTACGTTTACCGGGAATGCCTGGGGGGGAACACCGCCTTTCACATTCACATGGACGTTTGGGGATGGAGGTGTAGCTCTCGGTCAGGTTGTGACCCATACCTACGCCACAGCCGGTGACTACCTGGTCGAGATGTGGGTCAGCAATTGCCAGGGGGCGAACCGGCAGCGGGCAGCACACGGCATCACTGTGCAGGCCGCGCCCACCATTCGGGTGTGGCCTGAAATGGACATCACCGTTCCAGTTGGACAAAGCGCAGAGAGTGGATTCAACATCCAGAACACGGGAAGTGACGATCTGGACTGGAGCCTGGCCGTCGTTCCGCCAGTGGATTGGCTGGATGTATCGCCCACGGCGGGAACAGTTTCTCCGGCTGGGATGGCGGCAGTGGAGCTTACGTTCGAGGCGGCGAGCGGTTCGTTGGCGGGAGGAACGTACACGACCACGCTGCAGGTTGCCAGCAATGCTCCCGGCCAACCCATGGTAAGTATCCCGGTCGCTATGGCAGTGACCGCCGTATGTACACCACTTCAGTCGGTGAGCATATCCGGCTCTACTGTCGTCTTGAGTGGGACGGAAGTGACGTACCACGTCATCTACGCACCGACCGATGCCACCGGTGTGGGACTACACTGGGATGACGGCCAATGGGGGTCCGATGCGGTTTACACCTGGCGCACGACTGGGGAGCACGTGATCGGCGTTACAGCAGTGGCACCCTGTGGGGAACCGGTCACGGATACGATGTCGGTTATCGTGATGGCGACGGCGCCCCGGCAAGTCTACCTGCCTCTGGTGATTCGAGAAAGTTAGTTTCGTTGGTTCATTGTAACTACTACTCAGGCTGCTTCTGTTAGCGATTGAAATCGCCTCTGGAGGGCTG
>CAZXVB010000207.1:0-5868 GCA_964643875.1 uncultured Anaerolineales bacterium
AGACCCAGCAGTCGGAAGAAGTGCTGCATGTCGGGCCATACCAGGGGCCGGTGGCCTGTCAGGTCCTCCGGGGCCGGGGCGTCTGCCTGCATTGTGTCCGCACCGAGCAGGCCGTGGTTGTGCCGGATGTGGAACAATTTCCCGGCCACATCGCCTGCGACTCACGTTCTAAAAGCGAGATCGCCCTGCCAATCTGGCGTGGCGACCGGGTCGTCGCTGTGTTGGACATAGATTCCGACCAATTGGCGCAGTTCGACGAAGACGACATTGCACCTTTGGAGCGTATTCTGGAGTTGCTGGCCCCATACCTGGAATGATTCGGCTAAGCAGGTCTTGTGCTTGCCCCGCCAGGGCGACCTTGTGGTCGTTCCTATCCAATGAACAGACACTTCAGGAGGAGTGATAGCGTGAAGAATCTGGTGACCGGCGGAAGTGGTTTTTTGGGCAGCCATCTGGTGGAGATGCTAATTGCCCGTGGGGAGGATGTGCGGGCGTTGGTACGTCCCACCAGCCGCACGGAATTGCTGGAGCAAATCGGCGTGGAACTGGTCTATGGTGATTTGAGCGACATCACCTCACTGAAAGCCGCCGTGGACGGCGTGGAACGAATCTACCATTGTGCCGCTATGGCCGCCGACTGGGGGCCATGGGAAGCGTTCCGCACCGTCAACGTGACCGGAGTCCGCAATTTATTGGAGGCTGTGGTGGAAGTCCAGCCCCCAGTCCAGAAGTTCATCCACGTCAGCACGACCGACGTCTACGGCCATCCGGGCTACCCTGCCGACGAGACGGCTCCCTACCGGTATCGAGGGTGGCCGTATGGCGACACCAAGATCGATGGCGAGAAACTGGTCTGGGAGTACCACCAAAAGCACGGCCTACCGGTCACGGTCGTGCGACCGGTCAACATCTACGGGCCGCGTTCAACCACGTTTGTGTTGGAAATTGTGGAGTTGCTCAAAGAGGGCGGCATGGTGCACATTGGGAGCGGTCGTACTCCCGCCGGTCTGGGGTACGTCACCAATGTGGTGGACATCATGCTGCGGGCAGCCGACCGACCAGAGAGTACCGGCCAGGCATATAACGCCTGTGATGGATCGCAGATCACCTGGCGTCAATACGTGGACCGTCTGGCGGAAATCATCGGCACGCCCAGCCCGCGGATAACGATCCCTTATCGCGTGGCCTACCCTCTCAGTTGGGCAATGGAGAAAATGTACAGCGCCTTGCAGATTTCCTCCCGTCCCCTGTTGACCCGCATGATCGTAGAGGTCTTTTCCACGACCCAGGCTTTCCCCATCGAAAAAGCCCGTCGTGAGCTGGGATATGCACCACAAGTCGGGTTCGAGGAAGGGATGGAGCGCGTGGCGGATTGGCTACGTCAGGAAGGACACATCTAGGAATACAGTAGTCTACCGCCACTCCCACTTTCATCAGCCGCCGGCGGCTCGACGGAAACCGTCACGCGGGCCAGCAGCGCCCACATCACTGCCGAGACCAACGCCAGGTCTGGTGCAAACAGTGTGTTGTCCACCCATCCGTGGGCCAGGATGGCCGCCATACTGCCGACCATCCCCAATACCAAGGGATCGTGGGCATTGCAGCGACCCCACCGCCGCATAGCACGCCAAAAAACCCACTGTCCGATCCCACCGATCAGCAAACCCGCAATCCCCAGGCGCGCCCAGTGATCCAGGTATATGTTGTGGGGATGGTCCAAGTTGAACTCCTCCCATGCCGAAGGAAGCACGTAGCGTGTGCGATACGCGGACAAGAATCCCCCCGGCCCCACACCGAACCACGGATGTTCCCTCAGTAAGGTGATGGTGCTGCGCCACACGGCCAGACGGAAAAACGTGCTCCCCTGTCTCCAATTGAGCATGGCTGCGAAGCGCGGCAGACGCATCAACGGCACGATGGCTACCACCAGCAGGACGATCATGGCCAGCGCCCAGCGACGCCAGGGACGACCGGCCCAACAGCCCATCACTAACATAGCCGCCGGCAATCCCAGGAGGAGCGCCCCACGGGATAGGGTGAACACCAAGGCGAGCGTGACCAATACCCCGGCCAGCCGGTATGAACTCCGACGAAAGCTCGGCCGGCCGGTCAAGCCAACAGCGACCAGCAGGGGCCACACCCGCTCCAGGTAAAGGGCCGCACTGTTGGGAGAGTGGTAAACGGAAGGTGTGCGGGGCCACCCGCCTTCGGCCAGGACCAATCCGCACCCCGTGATGTACTGGAAGATTCCCACCAGGGCAACGATCACCGCGCCGGCCACGACCCCATCTACCAGATGCCAGCGACGGTCATCGTCCAGTGGAGCTACGCGCAACAGAGCATAGTAGACCGCCGGGAACAGGAAAACCGTCCGCAGCTCGAAGAGAGCGGCCAGGGGATCTGCCGAGGGAATAGCAGCGACGAGAGCCACCAGCAGATACCCCACCACAACCCAGTCGAGCGGCCGGAGCATCTTCAATTTTGGTATTATCCCGGCCGGCATTTTGTAAAAAACACGCACACCGCCCTGCCGGAACAGCCACCCTACAGTACACAGGAGCAACAAGACTTCTGACAGACTCAACCCGCGATAGAACAATCCCTCTGGGTAAAGGTAGAAGGGGGCAGAGATAGCGACGGCGGTCAGGAAACCGGTCACAGAGGAAGCGTCGCATGCCGCCCTTTTCAGCACTGAATACAGGTCGCGCCCAATCAGCAGGCACAATACCAGGGCGACGCTCCCCAGGCCGGCCAGCCAGCCCCAATATCCCGGCGAGGGCACAGCTTCCCCCACGCGCCAGTCCACCAAGGCCCACTGCCCCGCCCCACCATCGGCCACGATCTGCACGGTGTGAGGGCCTGGGGAAAGACCGGTCGCCAATGGAACGGTGGCAACGCCCGGCGCGGTGTCATAGAGCACCAGGTAGGCGTTGCCGTTTTCGTCGCGGGGCAGACGGTTAGCAGGGCGGCCGTCTACCGTGACGGTTAGGAAGCCGCGATATGGCCCGCGCCGCACCGTCAGGGCGACAGACGTACCGTCGAAACGAAAAACGGCCCGGTCGCCGTCGGCGCCGATGTCGGCGCCCAGCACGCCCACCTGCCAGGCTCCCTCATAGGTCGCCCACCGGTTGCGGGCCGGGAACCCGCCCACCGGGGCCGCATCGGGCAGGGCGGCGCTCCACGCCGCCAGGGCATCGTAGACCGGACGGGGACGTCCGCGAGGGTCTACAAGGGCAAAGCCCCAGCGGGGGTCATCGAGCGGACATGCAGGTTGAAAGTGGGTCAAGATCATCGCACCGACCCAGGGCCACTCCCGGCGGACGCGATCCAGGGCGGAAACGGTGTAGGCAGCCTGGGTAGTCTCGTCCACCTGTCCCCAGATAGAAGCGGCCCCACTCCAATCGGGCGGGAGGGCGTTCCACCCCCAGTGACTGGCCCAGATTGCCTTCTGACTATCACCGTATCGGAGCATCACCTCCCGCAACAAAACCAGGCGGGAGAAGTTGAGCACGTCTTCGTCGGCCCGGCGGTCGTCTGGACCGGTGTGGAAGCCATACGGCTTGCCGGCTACGATGTCGAAGTAGGGAGCCGCGCCGGCCTGGTATAGTTGCTCCAGGTAGAGTACATCGCTCAGGTTATGCGGGCCGGTCTCGACCGTGGGGGCCAGTCCCGCCAACAGGATACGGGCGTCAGGGTCGGCAGCACGGATGGCCTGCGCCGTGCGGGCCAACAGATCGGCATACGCAGGGGGGGAAACGGGACCGCCCCCCCAATGCGTTGCCAGGTTCGGCTCATCCCACACCTGGTAATTGTCTACACACTCCTCGTAGCGAGCGGCAAACGCCCCACCGAAGGCCGCGAAGCGGTCTGGGTCGCTCGGCAGGGTTGGGGAGGAGTCGTCGAGCACGGCCACTATCTGTAGGGAAGGGAAGTCGGCCAAGGCCGCACACACACGCTCCGGGAGCGACCAGTCGAAGCGGCCTGGTGTCGGTTCAATCTGACTCCAATGAAACGTCTGACGCACCCAGGTTATGCCGGCCGCGTGGATGCGCTCCAGGGCAGCCGATAGTTCCGCCTGGTCGTACTGTTCCAGGTCCACGTTGACGCCCAACAGAGGCACATCGGCCCCGGCGACCGGCGATGGGAAACCGCCGGCAACGCCTTGGCTCTGTTCCACCTGTGCCCGCTGCCGATCCCAGACGACCACCAGCGCCGCCCCGACGGCCAGGAGCAAGACGAGTTTCAGGAAAAGCGAAAGCAGCGACCGGCTAGACATCGGAGGTTCCGGCCTGCGCAGCCCGCGCATGACGCGGATCACGCACCCATCCGCCCAACAACCCCACGCCCACAGCCCCGACCAGCGCCGCTACGGCGAACAGCCCGCGATACCCCACCCATCCCGCCAATCCACTGCCAATTAAGGGAGCGATGGCGGAGCTGATCCCGCTGGCCGTGTTGTTCAGTCCAATGTACGCCGGCCGCACTTCGGGTGGGCCGAACTCGAAAGCGATCATAATGCCGGAGAGCATGAAACCCGCCATGCTGGCGCCGACCAACGCAAACACCCCATAGAACCAGATCGGCGTAGGGGCCAACAACGCCATCGTTACGGCTAACACGCTCAACCCTCCACCGATAGTCAACACCATCTTGTGCCCCCGCCGGTCGGCCAACGGCCCGAACAGCAGATAGGCCACGGATTGCCCCACCAGCATACTGATGGTGAACACGCCAGCCTGCCCTTCGGACATCTGCCAACGTTGCAAGGCGTACACGGCCAGAAATCCAACCGCCATCTGTCCGCCATTGACAAAGGCCTGGCTGACCAGGTAGCGCAGAAAGTTATGATCGGAGCGAACTACCCTCCACAGACGGTGACCGTCCTCCTGTTCCGCCTCGGCCGCAGGGATGGGTTGGGCCGGCTCACGGGTCAGGGAGAGAGAAACCCACGAAGCAAACATAAACACCGCCGCCAGAGCAAAACAAATGGTGTAGCCGTAGGGAAACGTGTAGCGATTCAACAAGTAGGCGGTGATCGCCGCTCCCAGCGCCCCGCTGGCTGCGCCCCCGAAATTGGCGATCCCGAAAAACCGGCCCCGGCGATCCACGGGGATGATCTTGGCCAGCATATCCTGCCAACTCACGGCCACCAGGCCGGCCCCCAGCACGTGCCAGGTAAACAGCAACAGGAAAAGCACCAACGCCCAGCGAGGAGCAGAAATGGCCAACAGAGTCGTCGGGGCCAGCAGGACGACTGGCAGGCGCTCACTGAACAGCCCCACATTGACAACGCCGGCCTTCTTGCGCGGCATCCGCCGAACCCACTCGACGGTGAAGATCTGAGGCAACAACCAGCCAGTCGAGACCACCATCGAGAGAAACCCCAACACCCACTTGCTGTCGGTGAAGTGGCTCACGTAGACCGGCAGGACAGTGCGAGAGGCGATGAAATTGGACCCCAACCAGAAAAACGTGGCATCCAGCGTGTTCACAAGGGCATTGAAGGGATAGTGACGTTCGATCTCCGCGTCGAGATCACCTTCATTTTCAAGCTCATTCTCAAGCTCAAAGCCGGACTCAAGGCCGGATGATGCGCACATGATGAACCTCCCGATCTGGAATGTGATGGTAACTCAGCGTCTGGCGCTCCCGGTCCACGCTGTACTCCCCATCCGACACCTCGACAGCGTACCCATCGGGATAAGCATAGTTGGAAACGAATATCTCCGTCGGAGCCGCCACAGCAGGGTCATGCCGAAACGTGAACTCCATCTGCCCGCGGCGATAGTCGAACGTCAGAGACAATGGCTCCCCGGCCACAGCCCGTGGGTAGGGACGCACGACCGCCTCCAGCGCCCGTCCGCCGGA
>CAZXVB010000208.1:0-5863 GCA_964643875.1 uncultured Anaerolineales bacterium
ATGGATCGTCAATGATATGGGACTACTGCGGAAGCGACAAAAAAGAGGAGCAAGGGATATGTTTCAACCGGTATCATCGAATGTAGACTTTATCGAACAAGAACATCGTATCCTCGACTTCTGGCGGGAAAGTGACGCCTTCCGAAAGCTGGTGGCGCTCCGCCAAAACGGCCCTCGTTGGTCGTTCATTGATGGCCCCATCACGGCCAACAACCCGATGGGAGTGCACCACGGCTGGGGACGTACCTACAAGGACTTCTACCACCGTTTTTGGGCCATGCGGGGCTATCGTACCCGTTACCAAAACGGATTCGACTGTCAGGGGTTGTGGGTGGAGGTGGAGGTCGAGAGGGAGCTGAATTTTGCATCGAAGCGGGATATCGAAGCCTATGGGATCGCGGCCTTTGTGCGAAGGTGCAAGGAGCGTGTGCTCCGTTACGCGGCCATTCAGACTGAACAATCCATCCGTTTGGGATATTGGATGGACTGGAATGATCCCGATTTTCTGCGTTACCTGGCAGACAAATTGGTGGAGGACCCAGAGCAAGTCATCACTGTCGAGGGACCGCAGGGGCCGGTGACCGACACGGTCGAACAGATCGTTGCCCATCTGGGGCTGCCTGAGTTGGGTGGATCGTACTTTACCTTTTCCACCGAGAACAACTTTATGATTTGGACGATGTTGAAGCGCTGTTGGGAGCGGGGTTGGCTTTACAAAGGCCGAGACGTTATGCCCTGGTGTCCCCGCTGTGCTACCGGCATTAGCCAGCACGAGATCGTGACCGAAGGGTATCAGGAGCGGACCCATCCTAGCGTCACACTCCGCTTTCCCCTCCGGGGACGGCCAGGGGAAAGCCTGTTGGTCTGGACGACCACGCCGTGGACCTTGACCAGCAACGTGGCCGCAGCGGTCGGGCCGGAGCTGACCTATGTCAAGGTCCGTCAGGGGGAGCACATCCTGTACCTTTCCAAGGGTACACTTCCAATTTTAGAGGGCCGGTACGAGGTACTGGCGGAGATGCCTGGCGCAGCTTTGGAGGGGTGGACGTACGATGGGCCATTCGACGAGTTGGAGGTTCCTCGAGCCGCGAACGCCCCTCAGGCTCACCGGGTCATCCTGTGGGATGCGGTAGGGGAGACCGAGGGCACCGGCATTGTCCATATTGCCCCTGGATGTGGCGCGGAGGACTTTGCCCTGGCGCAGGAATACGACTTGCCGGCAGTGGCCCCCTTGAGCGAGGAAGGGTTCTTCCTGCCGGGGTTCGGCCCTTTCACCGACACCCATGTTTCCGAAAGCGCTGAGCGTGTGTTCGAAAACTTGCGGGAAAAGGGGTTGCTGTATAAGGTCGAGGACTATACGCACCGTTACCCTGTCTGTTGGCGGTGTGGTACTGACTTGGTCTTCCGTCTGGTGGATGAGTGGTTCATCTCGATGGACGAGCTGCGTCACGATATGATGGAAGTGACCCGCCAGATCCGCTGGATCCCCTCCTTTGGGCTGGAGCGGGAACTGGATTGGCTCCGCAATATGCACGACTGGATGATCAGCAAGAAGCGCTATTGGGGGCTGGCCTTGCCAATCTGGGAATGCGCCCAGTGTGGTCATTTCGAGGTCATTGGGGATGAGCACGAGTTGCAGGCGCGAGCGGTGGCCGGCTGGGAGGACTTCGAAGGGCACACCCCTCATCGTCCGTGGGTGGACGTGGTCCGTATCCAATGCCCGCAGTGTGGCGCGGAGATGCAGCGCATCCCGGACGTCGGCAACCCCTGGTTGGATGCCGGCATCGTCAGTTTCAGCACCTTGCAATATCGCACCAACCCGGATTATTGGCGGGAATGGTATCCGGCTGATTGGATCAGCGAGTCGTTTCCCGGCCAGTTCCGGAATTGGTTCTACAGTCTGCTGGCTATGGCCACGGTGATTGACAACTCCCCGCCGTTCAAGACCTGTTTCAGCTACGCCTTGTTGCTGGGGGAAGATGGCCGCGAGATGCACAAATCGTGGGGGAACGCTATTGAGTTCAACGAGGCCGCCGACCAGATGGGCGTGGACGTGATGCGCTGGCTCTATTGTCGCCAGAAGCCGGAAAGCAACTTGCTTTTCGGTTACGGCAAAGCCGATGAGGTGCGCCGCCAATTCCTGATCCCCTTGTGGAACGTCTACACTTTCTTCGTCACCTATGCTAACATTGACGGCTGGACGCCTTCATCCTTGACCTCTGAGGAACGTTCGCCCAATCAGTTGGACCGTTGGATGCTGGCGCGACTGAATCAGGTCGTGGCCGCAGTCACCGAGCGGCTGGAAAATTACGATGCCTACTCTGCTACTCTCTTGTTGGAGCCGTTCCTGGATGACCTGAGCAACTGGTACATCCGACGCAGTCGGCGGCGCTTTTGGAAGAGCGAGCAAGATGCCGACAAACATACGGCCTATGCGACGCTCTATCACGTGTTGACGACGTTGTGCCGTCTGTTGGCTCCCTTCGTGCCCTTCGTAACCGAGACGATGTACCAGAATCTGGTACGCTCGGTGGACCCAGAGGCACCGGAGAGTGTCCACCACACCCGCTGGCCAGAAGCAGACCCGGCGCAGGTGGACGATGACCTGCTGGCACAAATGGCCCTGGCTCGTCAGGTAGTAGCCCTGGGGCACTCAGCTCGCAACAGCAAGAACATCAAGCTGCGCCAGCCGCTGGCCCAGGCGTTGATCTATCTGGAGGCCGGTCGTGATGCGCTCGACGATACGTTGTTGGCGTTGATCCAGGATGAGTTGAACGTCAAGGAACTGGTGTTTGTGGATGACTCGACTGACTTGGTTACCTTCCGCTTGCTGCCGGACAACAAGGTGTTGGGGCCACGTTTCGGGAAACGTTTCCCGGCGGTGCGAGCGGCACTGAGCAGCATGGATCCATCGGCCGCGGTGCGGCGACTGCGGGCTGGCCTGCCGTTGGAGGTGGTGGTCGAAGGGGAGACTGTCTCGCTGGCCCCGGACGAGGTGTTGGTTGTCGAGGAACCTCGGGAGGGATTGGCCGTCGCCTCGGGGCATAGCATCTCCGTGGCCGTGGACGCGGTCGTGACGCCAGAGTTGGCGGCGGAAGGATTGGCCCGTGAAGTCGTCCGACGGGTGCAAAATCTCCGCAAGACGGCGGGATTCGATTTGGATGACCGCATCGTTACCCTTTACCAGGCGGAAGGCGCATTGGCGGAGGCCATCGAGGCCTGGCGAGATTTCATCGCGGCAGAAACGTTGAGTGTGGAGCTGCAAGTGGGCCCTCCGGAAGAGGGTGACTTCGTCGGGAACGACCGCGTCGGGGGGCATCCTTTAACCCTGGCCATCCGACGGGTGTAGACAGGTGTAGAGCGGGCCGGGGGCCACCAGGCAACCGCAAGGGCTGTGTCCCTTCCAGGCTTCGCGCCGTAAAGTGATCCAGGAGATAACGTTGAAGAAAAACATGGCCACCAAAAGCGCCTCGTCGGACAGCGGTACGGGGAGCTTGTCCCTCTCTCGACATGCGGCTCTAATCGTCATCGTCTTAACCAACGTCCTGCTCTCGTTTGGATTCCAGATTTGGCGTTCGCTGTTCAACAATTTCGCCGTTGGTGAGTTGGGCGTGCGCGCCGACCAGATGGGCGTGATCCAGGCGATCCGTGAGGTCCCTGGTCTGTTGGGCTTTGGTGTGGGACTGTTGGCGCTGGTGATGACTGAGATGCGTATTGCCGGGCTTTCGGTCGTGCTGATGGGGGTTGGGATCGCGCTGACCGGCACAGTACACAGCATCGTCCCCCTGATCGCCAGCACGTTGTTGATGAGCGTGGGCTTCCATTTCTTCATGCCCGGCAACTCATCGGCCCTTTTGATGTTGGTGGACCACGACGAAGCCCCAGGTTGGTTGGGACGTTTGAGTAGCTGGAGCGCCGTGGGAGCTGTTCTCAGTGCGCTGGTCGTGTACGCTGCACTGGACCGGTTGGGGTTCCGCATGCTTTTCTACTGGACCGGCGGTGCGGTGGCCCTGGTGGGGCTGATCCTGTTGCCGTGGGCGCGCCAACCGGCGCGTCCGCCACACACCAAGGAGCGTACGCCGATCCGCAGACAATACTGGCTCTATTACCTTTTAGAGTTTTTGATGGGCAGCCGGCGGCACATCTTTACCACCTTTGCCATTTTCTTGTTGGTGGAAGAGCACCACGTGAGTGCCCAGGTCATCGCGACGTTATTTCTCATTAACAACGTGTGTGGCGCTTTGTTCTTTCGGCAATTCGGCCGTATCATCGCCCGCTTTGGTGAACGGCAGATGCTGACCTTCAACTTCCTCTGTTTGATCCTGGTCTTTCTGGGATACGCCTTTGTCCCTGTGCTGGCCCTATTGTACGTGCTTTTCGTGGCTGACCACATTCTCTTTGGGTTCCGGATAGGGATTCAGTCTTACTTCCAGAAGATCGCCCTTCACCCCAGGGAGATCACCCCCAATCTTTCCCTGGGGCAAACTATCAATCACGTCGCGGCGGTGGTGATCCCTGTGGTCGGTGGGGTCGTTTGGGAGGTGCTAGGGAGTCAGTATACATTTCTAATTGGGGTCGGCATCGTGGTGTTATCGCTGATCGTAGTCCAATGGATGCGGGTAGAACGTCCGACGGAGTTAACGGGCATTGCCTCTGCTGAGGTGGGGTAAGCCAGCCTCCCGCAGGTTCATACAGGCTTGGCCGACGCAGAAACTGCGGCAAACGGGGTAGTTTACCAGGGATCAGGCGTCCTCAACCTGCGGGAGGCTCGTCGGGCGAAGGTCTCTGACCAAGCCCGCCTCGGTCTGGAGACCTCGGCGAACGGAAACAGTTTATTTTCGAGGCAGCACATTCAGAGGGCTTTAGCCATTCGGTCGTACAGCGTCAACAGGTTGGCGACGTGGATCTGTTGTACTAGGCCGTTCAGTGGGATGCGGGAAAGGCCGCACGACTCGATGCTATCGCGTTTTAGGGCCTCACGCCCGGCTGTGCCCTGTCGAACCGCCTGGGCAACTTTTTCCTCGATCTGATCCAGATAGTCAATGTTTCTTTGAATGATCTCCTTGATTTCTCCCCGCAGGATGATCTCCCCATGTCCCTGGACCAGGTTTTCGATCTGTAGTTCCAATAAGCGCTGCAGGGAAGCCCGAAACGCATCTATATCCCCATCTGTCACCGAGGGAACCGGCATCACTGTGTCGGCGGCAAACAATATCCGGCCGTCCTCCAGGTAGACGGCGGTCGAGTCTTGAGTGTGACCGGGGAGGTGCAGGATGCGGAGCAGCTTTCCCCCCAGACAGATCCCCATTTCGCCGTTTTCGAACGTCACATCCGGCAGTCGAATGGAGACCTCATTGAGTTCCGGTTGTTGTTGCTGAGCAGCTTTCAGGGCGGACCTTCCCCGCTTGTCCAATAATGTGCGGCAATGGGCGTGGGCTACGACCTCCGCATGGGGATACAGGTAAGCGCCATAGGTGTGGTCGGCGTGATAATGAGTCAGTATGACGTAACGCGCCCCGGCGGGAGAGACCCGTTCCGCAAATGCCGCGACCTCTCGTGCTTCGATTGGAAGCGGCAATGTGTCCACCAATATGACTCCGTCGGGAGTCACAATTACACTGGCTGTCACCTGGGCGTAGAGAGCACTGGTGAATACGTAGATGTCTTCGGAAACTCTTTCGCGCAGCATGCTGTCCCTCGTGTTATGTTCTTCGTTGGTAACTACTCAGGCTACTTCTGTTAGCGATTGAAATCGCCTCTGGAGGGCTGGCAGCCAAGCGTCCACCTGCGTGGGCGCGCCTGTCCACGTCCACGCAGGTAGACAGCCAGCTTTAGCTCCTCAGGCGCGGTTTCAACCGTCAGC
>CAZXVB010000209.1:0-5818 GCA_964643875.1 uncultured Anaerolineales bacterium
AGACACAACCCGATTATCCCTACAGTGAATCTGGTGCCCCAGCGAAACAACTCAAGCTTCAAGGCAGCCCACTCGCGCTCCCATTGGGTTTGTAGTTCGTTGCGCGTCTTGAGCATATGGAGAGTCTCCTGCGCCTCTTCCAAAGCGACCCGGGTTTGGACGGCCCTAGATATGGCGTAGAAATACATATCGATCGCATCCTGACGAGCCTGGCGTTGGAGTTCCACCTGGTTTCGCTGGTACTCTGCCATCCGACTAATCGGATAGACGAGATCGGAATCCACCCATCCCAGGCACAGCAATACACCGATCCCCACCAATACCACAATCATCCCGGTTACCCGACTTACCGATATGTTGACCATCTTCAAACCTCCTATCCCATTCATAACTCACCAATCACACCTTATTCGACTTGCTCCACATCCACCATCCTATCCAACCACCTCACTAGCCGACATTTTGACCCTCCCGCAGGTTCGGATGCGGTTTGGGGGCATTTTGTGCCCTGATGTGGGGCTATACATATGCAACGACGTAATTTCAAACCTGCGGGAGGGTTACCGATCAATGTGTCGGGTAGTGAATCCAACCACCTTCAGGATACGGTATATGTAATGCACAGTCCATCCCATACGAGGTATGATCAAGTGAAAGAAATGGGAACACAGGAGGGAAAGCGACAAGTCATTGTGACAAATAAAAGGCAGGGAAATGCCCCTGCCTTTTGGGAGTAAAATCCGTAGCTTTGTGTGTGTGTTTGATAAGGCGAGCGATTAAGCCGCTTCCAACAAACCGGAATCCCAAAGCTCGCCCAACAAATCAAGTCCGCCGGGGCCAAATCGGGACACCAACTCGGCGAACGTGGCCTGACCATTGCATGCCTCGATCAATGGACGCGCATCAGCATGCACCGGAACAATCCTTCCCTGACCCAACAGCGCATAACCAAAGGGTTCCGGCCGCATACGGAGCATCGCCCGGGGCCGTACATCAGAAGGTAGCTCTCGTATGGTTTGATGGGGAATGAACTTGGTTAAGGGAGAACCACGCAACGGATCCCGGCCTTCAGGTCGTAACTCTTGGATAGCCCGACAGCCACCGTGACAAACGGAGTAAGCAGCGCAGGTAGTGCACTCGGATGGCACCAAAGCTCTCCAGGCATCCATCTCTGTACTGTGCCATAACTCGGCCAACGATTTTTTGTGCAACGAACCGATCACCGTAGGGGAATGAGCACAGGGGCGAACGTTCCCCCAAGGATCAATAGAAAGGTACGCCACACCCGCCAAACAACCCTCGGAATCGTTAGGCATAAAACACTGAGGCACACTGATGCCATACGTGACCGGAATACCGGCCCGCATCAGTCCTTGAATCTGGCGAAAAGCAGCCTGCAACTGAGATTGGGTTGGCTCGATGATCGGCAAGGGAGGGCCGATGTAGCGGCTAAAGGCCATATGTTGCACGCCCAATGACTGTCCTAATGCGACGATCTCCTCGATCTGATGCCAGGAATGGCGCGTGATCACCGTGTTCAATGCCACCGTAATGCCGTGGGCAATGGCCAATCGGATGTTGGATAAGGTCTCCTCGAAGGAACCAGGACAGCCGGTGAAACGCTCGTGACTGGTCGGGTCTGCGCCATGCAGCGAAACGAGCAAACCAGTAACCTTCGATTGTCCTTGCATCCGCTCGACGAATTGTTGCGCATCCAACCAACGCCCATTGGTGAAGATGGTGACCCAGGCTGTATGAGATGCCACGTACTCCAGGATTTGGAAGAAACCAGGGTGCAGGGTAGGTTCTCCCCCCGTCAACCGGATCTGGACGGCCTCAGAGATGAAGGGAGCCAGTAAATCACGCCATTGTCCGGCAGACATTGGTGGGTATTTGGCGCGCCGGCTGGCGTACACGTTGCTGCACCCAATACACCGGTTGTTACAGGCAGGTGTCAGCTCCAGCGCATAGATGGCAGGTAGGGATAGAACATGCATCGCACAGCTCCTTGGATTTGACGTGGGAGCGGAAAGAGTGTGATTCACTATGAAGGCCGCGTTGTGGCCGGTCTCCGACCGTGTGGCCGATTTTCGTCAACACGTATGCACAGGCCAGGAGACCGAGCCAACAACGGTTCCCCACTCCACGCTATGTATCGCCAGGCGGAATCAAGGGATCAACGAATGTAATGGGGGCGGGCAAGCAATACTCCAACGATCAGTCCGGCCGTGAATGAGAGTAACATCCAGATCAATAAAACTTCAATCGTCATCACTGACCTCCTTATGTCCGCTAGGGGAAAGCCGACCTCTGATGAGTCATCTGAGTCGTCAATGGATGGCCAGGCATCTCCCAAACTTCCAGGCAGCGATTGTCTGCCTGTTCCCAAGCTCATATGATCAGAATCAGTGGGGTTGAATTGAGGTGCGATGCATCTACCTGATCAACTGGTAGCACAATCACATTGGACATAGAAGCGGGTTCGGCGGAGCGATGGGATAGCGACTCGCAATTTTTGATTCGAGAGGGTCCACCGCCGGACAGTCACGTGTCGGGAGGCAGGAGCAGCGAAAAAGTCAACGAGGAAGCTGCTCTCGGACGATTTCTTCTGAGGGATTTGGACACGAGATTCTCGAGACATGTCAATCTCCTTTTCGAATCGCCGCGGGAAAAGCCCATTAAAGTGGCTTTATTGTGACGTCATCGTCATCAGTATATCACGCAAAAGTCACAAAGTCAATAATTTTACGTCGAAAAAACCTTAAAAACGGGCTGGCAAACGTTTGAAAATTCAGATCAATTGAAGCGTTTCCCCAAAAAAGCGGGGGATGGCCCCCTGAAAGCCATCCCCCGCTTTTTGTGCGGATATTCGAAATACTCAAGCTCCAAGCAGGTCCCCCAAGTCGCGGACGAATGATTCTACATTTACCCCGAATTTGTCCTGGAGCTGGCTCTGAAATGCCCGGTCGCGGACCTTCTCCATCAGATCGCGTTGCTGCACGACCGTTAGATCGCGCATACGCTTGTACAGATATTCGAGCAACGCATCCTTTTCGACCGCATCGGGTGAAAATAGCGTGAAGTACACATACGCTTGTAGAAACCTTTGCAATCCTTCAGCTTCCTTACCGCGCATAAAGGCAATTTGCCCGTGTGTCATTTCCACTTTGGCCAAAGGCAAGTAGTATTCATTAGGAATCTGAGGAGCCGCTTTTTCAGATAGGGTAACAATGTCCTCATCGAGCGATCTTTTAATTTGTTCCAGACATTCTTCTGCCCCTACCTCGTCGCCGGAGAAGAACAGTGTCTCGGCCAGGTCCTGCTGAGCGTCGGCCTTTTCGACCGGGTTCCAGCCGTCCAAGTTCAGGGCATCTCTCAATAATCGCGCACTAGAAGTGTAATGTGCCATGCTTTTTTCAGCTCCCTCTAGTACACGTACCGCATGTCCCAGATCCCTTTGTAACCGGCCTTGTTCTGCTCTTAAGCGCCGCTCTGCGTCCTTCAGTTCGGCACCTCTGGCTGTTTCCAAGGCGCCTTCCAGGTCTTCAGCGATTTTCTCCAGCTCTTTTCTGGCTTCTTCCAGCTTTCTGTTTTTTTCTATATCCTGTTTAGCCTTCCGACGCTGTGCTTCCGCCAGGCCTAGATGGGCCAGCACGACACCGTGGGCATCTTCCAGTTCGCGAAACAACTCCAAAGCCTCTTTGGCATATTCGATCGCCTGGGTATAATGCCCCCGCATACGGGCAATGCTGGACAGTGTGGAAAGTGTCAGGCCGGTGCTGTACTCGTTCCCCAACTCTTCATCAATCTGCAGCGCCTCGTGTGCCAGTGGACGCGCCAGGTCAACACGACCCTGTCGGGCATATGCAAATGCCAGGTTGTTCAATACCTGAGCCAACTCATCTCGGTATGCCTTGAGTACCCTGAATTCGGCTTGAGCTTTTACGTACCACCTGCTTGCCTCAGATAACATGCCTCCCAATCGGTACAGATAGCCAATAGATGTCGCCAGTCTGGCCCGCGCCAGGGCTGCCCTCTTTCCTCCTCCTCGAGGCAAACGTTCCCACATCTTCTCCGCTTCTCGCACTGCCTCCGAATCGTAGCCAGACAACAAGGCTTTGGCTCTAGCCCACAGAGCACGGGCATTTCCCAGAATAGCTATGTCCTCTTCTTCACGTAGACGGATGGAGAAAAGCTCTGGATGCGCCAGGATTTTCTCGGCCAGGTGGATGCTACGCTGATACTGCCCCCACCAGTGAAATCGTTCTACCCACATCTGGGCGCTTTCGCGGACAATCTGCTGATCGCTGATTCCTCGATCTTGAAACAATTTGCGACGTGTTGGGTAGTTATAGAAGCGCAAGAATTCATCCAGAAGCCGCATGCCATACCCCACCCACCTGTGACGGTTGGCCTGATCACTGAGTCGCCGGTATTCTTCGTACCCCCGTCGAGGGTCTTCGACCAACAGGTAGTACAGCCGTTCTACCCGTAACTTCTGGAGTCGCTCACGCAATGGGACCCGATCTTTGGGTGCCCCCTCCTTGCTATTGATTTGCTCCTCCAATTGCCGGATGCGTGGGTCGTAATAGTTCAGTATCAGCCCATGCGCAATGGTACGCTCATCCAGACGCAAATTGGGAATTACGCCGGGAATGGTCATAAGGCGATACATTTCATCATGAAGAAATACCCGTTCGCCATGCAATCGCTCGGCCCCTGGCAGAGGTATATATTTTTTGACAAATGACAAGCCTGTCAGCCGCTCCAGCCATTGACGCGCTTCGTCAGGAGCCAATCCCAATGTCTGGTGCAAAATCTCTGCATCCACTCCCTTGGGCATCAATGCAATCCGAGCTAAAATACCCCCCAGATCGGCTGCCACATTGAACACACCCCGCAGGATCTCCCGTTCTATTTCTTCACGTGCCTCTTTCAACCGATCATCATCCTCAGGGACATTCAGCAGTTCGGTATACCGGTCGAACATTTCGAGTACCTGGCGAGGTTCGGGAGAGAGCACCTGCACTAAATCCACAATCAAATGAAGAAATATGGGGCGTCCTCCCGTCAAACGGTGGACAATCTCAATGTATTGCTCTGGAATGACCATCTCTTCTTCGCTCAACGTTTTCACAAACGAGCGAGTTTCATCCAACGTGAAGGGTTTCAGTTCTACGATGGTCAATTCGTTGCCAAAAGCGGCTCGGAGATCGTCTGCCAGGCGGGGGCGGGGCCTGGAAGTGGGCTCGTCCGGTCGCGGCTCCGGGGGGCGGCCGGCAAAGACCACCAGCACATTCTTCAACTTGGATAACTTGTCCAACAACCAGGGCTTGATGCGAGTATCGCTTGTTTCCAGCCCGCCATGCTCCTCGACGATAGAGCTTTCATATTGAAGGAGTTCCACCGTATCGAAGCACAGCACCAGTTTGCGAGCATCCAATGCCATCTCGTGGCACCCTTCCACGAATAACTCTCCCAATATCTCCCTGCGTTTTTCAAGGATGCCCGGATCTGTGCCCCGTTCACGCAGGAGTTCGTACCGTATTCGTTCTTCTCGGTAGTGGCGGAAATACCGCCGGTCGGGATCCAGGCCATCAACGATGGCCCGCTCCACATCACTGGTGCTATGGGTATCGGTGTGGTACAGGTCAATGATCCCGGCGAAGTAAAAACCCTCACCAGCCTCGGCAACCAAGTGCGACAATTCTTCCAACAGACGAGTTTTACCCAATCCTCCATAGGCCCAGTAGTACAAAAAATGGCGTTCGCCACGGGCATGCAGGTGCTTTTCCAAGCGGACTGTTTCTTCCTGTCG
>CAZXVB010000210.1:0-5771 GCA_964643875.1 uncultured Anaerolineales bacterium
TGTTCTCCATCAACTGGCAAAGGACGGAATTAGGATCTCGTTGACTTCACTCAAGAGATCAGTCGAGCAGGCAGTGATAGCGGATGAAGTCCCAATGATTCAAAACATTCGCGTTGAATGCATAGACATACAGAATGAGGCAAGCTAAAAATGAAGAAGATTCTACTACAATTGGATGGAGACAAACATCCCAGTGTGTTTGACACGATCACCGCTTACGACGCCGGGGCCGACCACGTGTTGACCATCGGCGACGTAGCCGTGGACGAAGTGCGCAATCTGGTCTACGGTGCGATGTTCACCCGCGGCGGCGATGATCTCAAAAATTCGGCGCTTTTCATCGGCGGGTCAGACGTTGCCACCGGCGAGGCGATGCTCAAGGCGGCGACAGAAGCGTTCTTTGGGCCGGTGCGCGTCTCGGTGATGATGGATGCCAATGGCTGCAACACCACCGCCGCCGCCGCCGTGTCCAAGATGGTCTCGGTGGGTGATGTGACGGGCCAAAAGGTCGTTGTCCTGGCCGGGACGGGGCCGGTGGGATTGCGGGCAGCCGCCTTCTTCGCTACCGAGGGAGCGCAGGTCACGGTCACTTCCCGCAAACTGGAGCGGGCCGAGGCGGCTGCCTCGGCAATCCGAGAGCGGTTCGGGGCCACAGTCAGCGCAGCCAGTGCTGGCGACGAAGCGCAGATCCGCCAGGTGCTGGAAGGTGCCTACGCGGTGTTGTGCACCGGCGCGGCCGGCGTCACATTGCTGCCCGAGGCCGTCTGGAAGTCCCATCCCACCCTGCGCGTGCTGGCCGACGTCAACGCCGTCCCACCACTGGGCATCGAGGGGATCAAGCCGCACTGGAACGGCAAGGAAAAGGAGGGCAAAGTTCTCTTCGGTGCGCTGGGCATTGGGGGGCGAAAGATGAAGATCCACCGTCGTTGTGTCGCCCGTCTGTTCGAGCAGAATGACCTGCTGCTGGATGCCGAGGCAGTCTACGCAACGGCAAAGGAGCTAGAGGCTGACTGACCGGTGCTGGTTCCTACTCCCATCCTCGTAGTCGGCTTGAGCACCCGCGCCATCGCCGAGTCGGCTGTGCGCAGCGGCTATGGGGAGCGGATCGTAACGCTGGATTATTTTGGCGACCGGGATCAGCAGGCCCTGGTAAAGAATTATGCCCTGAAGCGAGACTTTTTCCTGCCTTTCAGTGCCCAGGGGTTGTTGCAAGCCGGTCGCCATTTGAATTTCGACGCTTTGGTGTATATTTCCAATCTGGAAAACCATCCGGACGTGGTGATGGCCCTGGCACAGGGGCGGACGTTGTTGGGGAACACGCCGGAAACGCTGCAGCGCGTGCGGGATTGGGAGGAACTGCGGCGTGTCTGCCGCACGGAAGGTATCCCCTTCCCGACCACGCTGTTACCCGGCGAGGAAACCCAGGCCGATCCTCGACTGGATTGGCTGCGCAAGCCGTGGCGCAGCGGCGGCGGTCACAGCATCCGCCGATGGGAGGGGGAATCCCTGGAGAAGCGCCGCTCATTCTTACAGGCGTATCGGCCCGGCCGGCCGGCCTCGGTGGCCTTCGTGGCGGATGGCCACCGCAGCGCGGTGATCGGCCTGACGGAACAACTCATCGGCCGTCCGGAGCTGGGGGCACACGGATTTACGTGGTGCGGCAACGTCCTTCCCCTGATGTGGGCGACGGATGAGAAAAGCAGCTACTCGTCCCTCCTGAAAACTGTCCAGGGGATGGCCGACCGGATCACACGCCGCTTTGGCCTGCGGGGCCTCAACGGAATGGACCTGGTTGTGAGCGAGACGGTGGAGGGGGAGCCAACTCCCTGGTTGATCGAGGTCAATCCCCGCTATACGGCTTCAATGGAGCTGATAGAGTGGGCCTATGGTTTGAATCTATTTTCGTTACACCTGAACGCTTTGAATGGCCATTTGCCGGACTTCCATTTGGAGGAAAGACTACCGCCGGAGCAATCACACTTTTTCGTCAAAGCGATCCTGTATACACGGGAGACGGTAACCGTGCCGGACACAGCCCGATGGGTAGAGCGGGGTCGGCGGGATGTGCCGCATCCGGGTGAGGTTATCGCGGCCGGTCACCCTGTCTGTACCGTGTTGACCGACGGAGCAAGTTGGAATATACTCTGGCATCGTCTGATGACGGAAATCGAAGCTATCCGGCGTGAGATTGGGGACCGGGAGGAAGTATGTTCAAGTTGATCACGGGGCGAACAGCAGAGCAAGGACGGAGTCTGCACGCCGGCAAGGATTCCGAAGCCTACCGGCGGGCAACGACAGTGATGGATATGAACCCGGAGGACATGGAACGCCTGGGGGTTGCAGAAGGGGAGAGCGTGCGGGTACGGACACAGGATGGCCAAGCCGCCGTCGTGGTACGGGCGGGCACGTTGCCGCCTGGTATAGTTTTCATTCCTATGGGGCCGACGGCCAACGCCCTGATTGGGGCCGAGACCGAAGGGACCGGCACGCCCCTCTTCAAGGGGCTGACGGTGGAGGTGTATACGGAATGAGCACCGTTTACGAAAACGTGATCTGTGGCTTTTGTGGCTGCTTGTGCGACGACATCGTGGTCGAAGTGGATGTGGAGCACGAGCGCATCGAACGGGTGCGCAAAGCCTGCGCCAATGGCCGGGGATGGTTCACCCACTACGACCCGACACCGCAGTTACCTACTGTGGGCGGCCGTCCGGTTTCGTGGGAGGAGGCCATCGCCGAGGCGGCACGCATTTTGAATGCGGCCGATAGCCCCTTGTTCTACGGCCTTAGCTCCACAGCCACGGAAGCGCAACGCAAAGTCATTGAGCTGGCCGACAAGATCGGAGCCATTGTGGATACAACCTCTTCCGTCTGCCACGGGCCGACTAGCCTGGCGATGCAGGCTGTCGGTGAGCCGACCTGTACGTTGGGAGAGGTGCGCAACCGGGCCGACTTACTGATCTTCTGGGGCTGCAATCCGGCCGTCTCCCACGTGCGCCACTTTGCCCGCTATTCGGCGATGCCCAAGGGGACATACACTCCCAAAGGCCGAAAGGGTCGCACCGTCGTTGTTGTGGACGTGCGTCCGACGGAAAGTACCCGCCTGGCGGATCGTTTTCTACAGATCGCCCCTGGCGCCGACTTCGAGGCGTTGACCACGCTGCGGGCGCTGTTGCAGGGAAAGACCATCTCCGTGGATCAGGTGGGAGGGGTTCCCATATCCGAGTGGGCTGCCCTGGTAGATCAGATGAAGGCCTGTCGCTTTGGGGTAGCCTTTATGGGCATGGGTCTGACGCATAGCCAGGGGCGCGACCTGAACGTGAGTGAGTTGTTCACCCTGGTGGCCGAGTTGAACCAATACACCCGCTTCTCTGTTATCCCGATGCGCGGACACGGCAACGTCGCCGGAGCGGATCAAGTGTTGACGTGGTTGAGCGGCTATCCATTTGCCATCAGCTTTGCGCGCGGCTATCCCTGCTATGGGCCAGGGGAGTTTTCGGCGGTGGAGGTACTGGCGTGGGGAGAAGCTGACGCGGCGTTGATCATCGCTTCCGATCCAGTAGCACACTTCCCCCAAGCCGCAGCCAGCCGTCTGGAGCATATCCCGACCATTGTGTTGGACCCGATGCCCTCTCTCACGACTCAGAAAGCTCAGGTCGTCTTCCCTACGGCCTGCTATGGGTTGGATGCCGCCGGAACGGCTTATCGGATGGACAACGTTCCGCTGTATATGCAAGCGATCTTACCATCGAAGCGCCCGACGGACGCCGATGTTCTGGAGCGGATCATCGAAGCGGTAGAAGCAGCGGGGGCGGTGGGGGAGGTGGTGCGATGATGTTAGGAATTGTCAACGGACGTGTGTATGACCCACGGAATGGGATAGACGGCGAGGTGCGGGATATCTGGATTGCAGATGGCCGGATCGTATCGGCGGAGGAGGTGAACCGCGCCCAGGCGCAGATCATCGAGGCGACTGGTATGGTCGTGATGCCCGGCGGCGTGGACATCCACAGCCATATCGTCGGAGCCAAGGTCAACGCCGGGCGCAAGTTTCGCCCAGAAGACCACCGGGACCACGTCCGCACCCGGACGACATTCAGTCGCTCCGGGGCCGGCTATACCGTGCCGACCACCCACTTCACCGGCTACCTGTACGCTGAGATGGGGTACACCACGGTGATGGAAGCTGCTACCGCGCCCTTGGTGGCCCGCCATACCCATGAGGAGTTGGCGGACACTCCCCTGTTGGATACGGGGGCGTACATCACGATGGGCAACAACCATTTCATCATGCGTGCCATTCAGAGAGGAGAACGGGAGAAGGCTCGCGATTATGTGGCCTGGCTGTTGGACGCAACCAAGGGGTATGCCATCAAAGTCGTCAATCCCGGCGGGGTGGAAAACTGGAAGTGGGGGAAGAACGTCGGCGAGCTGGATGACGAGGTGATTGGGTTCGGTGTGACGCCCCGTCAGATTCTCGACACGCTGACGTGGATTAGCGACGAGCTGCGGTTGCCCCATCCACCGCACATCCATTGCATCAACCTGGGACTGGCCGGAAACGCTCGCACGACCCTGGATACGGTCCGGGCGTTGGACGGACGTCGGGCACACCTGTGCCACCTCCAATTCCTTAGTTACGATGGCGGGGGTAAAGGGCTGCGTTCCGGAGCGGCCAAAGTGGCCGAGGCCATCAATGCCCATCCTCGTATCACCGTGGATGTGGGACAGGTCATTTTTGGGCCGGCCACCACGATGACGTCCGATGGGCCGCTTCAATATCGTCTGCGACAACTTACCGGACACAAGTGGCTGAATGATGACGTAGAAAGTGAAACCGGCGGCGGGGTTGTACCGATCACCTACACGTCTCGCAATTTGTTCAACGCGGTGCAGTGGATCACTGGCCTGGAGTTATTCCTGTTGATCGAAGACCCGTGGCGTGTTTTCCTGACCACAGATCATCCCAACGGCGGTCCGTTTTTCTGCTACCCACAGGTGATCAAGTTGCTGATGGATCGGGACTATCGGGCCGAGTTGTGGGAGCAACTGCCCGTCCGGGCACGCAAGGGGGCGATGCTTCCCGAACTGAAGCGGGAATATTCGCTCTATGAGATCGCTATCATCACCCGCGCCGGGACCGCCCGTGCGTTGGGGTTGGAACACAAGGGCCACCTGGGTGTTGGAGCCGATGCCGACGTTGTCATCTATCCTGCCCTGGACGATCCGGAAGAGATGTTCTCCCACCCCCGGTACGTCCTCAAGGGCGGGGAGATCGTCGTCCGGGATGGTCGTCTGGTGTGCGAGCGACCGGGGCGCACCCTGTATGTAGCGCCAGAGTACGACCCAGCTATCGAAGCAGACATCCGGGCCTATTTCGAGGCGGAGTATTCCATCGCGTTCGAAAATTATCCCCTCGCGCCGGGGTGCTTGGCCGACGTGGAAGTGGAAAAAATTTCTTGTAAGGTAGCTACTCAGGCTACTTCTGTTAGCGATTGAAATCACCTCTGGAGGGCTGGCAGCCCAGCATCCACCTGCGTGGGCGCGCCTGTCCACGTTTCAACCGTCAGCCTGAGGAGTAACCTTGCAAATAGAACCGATTTCTCGAAGCTTCGCCGGGTGTTCCCAACGGGTGGAGGAAGGGCTTCGGTCGGAGACCTTGCCCAACGGAGAGATCTCTCGGTTCGGCAAGGTCTCTGACCGCAGCCAGGGGGGCGGAGACCTCACTCAACCAGAGGTCGTAATGCCGTTTCGCCGGTAGGGGAATACCCCAC
>CAZXVB010000211.1:0-5760 GCA_964643875.1 uncultured Anaerolineales bacterium
CCCAGTTCCACCATTTCCCCTGTGACGGTAAACACGACCCGCTCGCAGATATTGGTCACCCGGTCGGCGGCGCGCTCCAGGTTATGGGCTACCCACAGCAGGTAGTTGGCCTGTTGAATCGTGCTGGGATCGGCCAGGATGTAGGTGATGAGTTCACGGTAGACCTGCTCGTACAGGCAATCTACGTCGTCGTCCTCCAAAGGGATGGATTTGGCCGAGTCTACATCCTGATGTATGAAAGCCTCCAGGGCACGGTGGAGCATACTTCTGGCTTGCTCGGCCATTCGAGGTACGTCTACGAGCGGCTTGAGCAAAGGGCCTTCTCCCAACATCAAGTTGATCTTAGCGATCCCTTTGGCATAGTCACCGATGCGCTCCAATTCTGACGCCAGGTCCAACACAGCCGCGATGACCCGCAAATCGCCTGCCATAGGCTGTTGGGTGGCGATTAGTACCAACGCATCGTTTTCGATCTCGAAGCGTTTGGCGTTGATCTGCCGATCCCGGGTGATCACTCGTTGAGCTCGCTCTCGGTCTCGGTGTTTTAGGCTCTCCACGGATTCTGTCAGGGCTTGTTCTACCATGTTGCCCATCATTAGCATTTCGTCCTGTAACCGCTGTAGTTCTCGGTCAAATGTCTCTCTGGGCATATGTCTTCTCCTTACACTAATGGACAAGGGCCAGCCTTGCCATTTGATCATCCAGCTCGACCGGTAATGTAGTCTTCGGTCAGACGGTGTTGGGGGTGCGTGAATACAGTTTCTGTATGGTCGAATTCTATCAACTCGCCTAACCAGAAGAACCCGGTCCAATCGGATACGCGAGCGGCCTGCTGCATATTGTGGGTCACGATAACGATACAATAACGTTCCTTCAATTGCTGCATCAGTTCCTCGATTTGCAGGGTGGCAATAGGGTCCAGCGCTGAGCACGGCTCGTCCATCAAGATGACTTCCGGTTGAATAGCGATGGCGCGGGCAATGCACAAGCGTTGTTGTTGCCCCAGGGAGAGTGAGAGAGCATCCTGTTTGAGATGATCTTTAACCTCATCCCACAGGGCCGCACCCCGCAAGCTCCGTTCCACGATTTCGTCTAAATCCTGCTGTTTATGCCATCCTAGTACACGAGGGCCGAAGGCCACGTTGTCATATACGGACTGAGGAAACGGATTCGGACGCTGGAAAACCATACCCACGCGTCTCCGTAGAGCGACCACATCGGTGTCAGGGGCGTAAATATCCACTCCATCCAGGGTTACTTTTCCCTCTACACGGGTACCGGGGATAGTGTCGTTCATCCGGTTGAGACAGCGCAGAAACGTGGACTTGCCACATCCTGAGGGGCCAATGAGGGCCGTGATCTGGTGGTCCTCGACGTTCATCGAAATGGCCTGCAAGGCACGAAAGTCACGGTAGTAGAAATTGAGATGTTGAACCTGGATTTTTTCCATTGTCTTTTATCCAAGCTTTCTATCCAAAACGACCCGTCACGTAATCTTCGGTTCTCTGATCGTGGGGAGTGGTGAATATCTCTTTGCCCGGACGGGTTTCCACCAGTTCTCCCATCAAGAAAAAAGCGGCGTGATCGGCCACCCGGGCGGCTTGCTGCACACTGTGCGGTACAATCACGATAGTGTAATCCTGCTTCAGTTGATAGAGGGATTCCTCGACTTTGCCGGTCGAGATCGGGTCCAGCCCCGATGTAGGTTCGTCCAACAGCAAGACTTCCGGCTCCAGCGCCAGGCTACGGGCAATGCACAACCGCTGTTGCTGTCCCCCGGAAAGGGAGATAGCCGGCTCATCCAGGCGATCCTTTACCTCGTCCCACAGGGCCGCCTGGGTCAGGCTGCGGACCAGGATCTCGTCCAGCCGGACGCGGTCACGGATACCGGCCAGTTTAGGGCCATACAACACATTTTCCCGGATCGTGCCCGGCAGGGGCAACGGCAGTGCAAAGACCATACCCACCCGTCGGCGCAGATCGGGTACATCCACGTCGGAGGCATAGATGTCTTGCTGGTCCATCAGGATACGCCCCGACATACGTGTGTCTTCTAGCAGATCATTCAGACGGTTGATTAGCCGCAGGAGAGTGGTCTTCCCACCGCCCGCCGGCCCAAAGAGAACGGTGACGGCGTGAGCCGGTATCTGTAGGTTGATGTCGTGCAGCGCCTGTTTCTCTCCATAGTAGTAAGCGACGTTTTCGATGGAAATCTTGGGGGGGATTGAGTCTGCCGGTGTGCTCATATCACCACTCTCTTTTACGACGGTAGTAGTTGCGGATCAAAGAAGCCACGGTGTTCATCGAAAGAACCAGGATCAGTAAGACCAGTGCAGTTCCGTACTGGATCCCTATGGGCATCCCAGGCACCTGCGTGCTGATGACGTACAGATGATATGGCAAGGCCATCGTCTGGTCGAAGGGAGAATGGGGAAGTTGTGGCAGGAAGAACGCCGCCACGGTAAACAGGATCGGGGCTGTCTCTCCGGCTGCTCGGAGAAGCCCCAGGATGACACCGGTGGTAATCCCCGGCAACGCTTGAGGCAATACGACATACCGGATACCCTGCCAGCGGGTGCCTCCCAAACTGGCAATGACGGTGCGAAACTCGGTGGGTACGGACCGTAATGCCTCCTCGGCTGCACTGATGATAATCGGCAGCGTCATGATCGCCAGGGTCAGCGAACCGGCCACGATAGATGTGCCGAATTGGAGAAAGAGCACGAACAAGCCCAATCCAAACAAGCCATAGACGACTGAGGGGATACCGGCCAGGTTGATAATCGCCAGGCGGATCGTGCGGGTGAGCCAGGTATCACGGGCATACTCAGCCAGGTAGATGGCGCCCCCGATGCCAACCGGGATGGCCACGATAGCCGTCCCCAACGTAAGCAACAGAGTCCCCACGATGGCCGGCAGGATACCGCCGGCCTTCATCCCATCGCGCGGCATCTCCGTGAGAAATTCCCAATCAATGGCGCTACTTCCCTGGACGACGATCGTGACGACGACCCACAAGATGGGAACAATGACGATCAGGGCTGCCAAGATCAGAATGGCGAATCCGATTCGTTCTGTCGTGTAGTGGTTCATCAACGTAGCCCTCCCCGGCGACGTTTCTTGAAGATCGTGGCCGCTGCCGCCAGATTGATGATGAACGTGATCAGAAAAAGGATGATGCCGATGCCGAACAGCGCGTGATAGTGGATGCTTCCCTGAGCGACTTCGCCCATTTCTGCTGCCACTGTGGCCGTCATCGTGCGCACAGGCCGAAAAAGGGAATCGAAGGTCAGGGGCATACGGGCCGCGTTGCCGGTCACCATCATCACGGCCATCGTCTCGCCGATGGCCCGCCCCATACCCAACATCACCGCCGTGACGATGCCGGAGCGGGCTGCCGGTACCACGACCCGCCAGATCGTTTGCCACCTGGTGGCTCCCATCGCTAGACCGGCGTCCCGGTAGCTTTTGGGGACGGCATCGAGAGCATCCTCGGCGACGCTGATGATAGTCGGGAGCGCCATATACGCCAGGATAAGCCCGCCGGTGAACGCCGTCAGTCCCGTTGGAGTGCTCAATGTGGTACGCACCATAGGAGCGATCAACGTCATACCAAAGAATCCTAGCACCACCGATGGGATCCCCGCCAGCACTTCGATCATCGGCTTGAGGATCTCCCGCACCCATCTGGGGGCCACTTCACGCACCAGAACAGCCGTGGCGATCCCCAGTGGCAGGGCAATGAGGACCGCGGTCACAGTCACCAACACCGACCCCAGGATCAACGGCAGTGTTCCAAAGAGATCAAACGTGGGATACCAACGTGTCCCCAACAGATTTTGCGGGTCTACTTCAAAGAAAACAGGCAGCCCCTCACGCAACAGAAATAGGAAAATGAGCAATACCAACCCTACACTGGAGAAACCCAGAACGTGGATGGTGGTTTCGACAAAAAACTCACCCCACCGACGGCGTTGCGTTTGATTCGTTTGATTCATACCCATCGCTTTCATTCAACCATTGACCTCGATCTGTCTACATCAATCCGTCTGCAAGGGCACGAAACCTAATTCCGACACCAACTTTTGCCCTTCTTCTTGAATCCACGTCAGATAGCGAGCGATTTCCCCCTGTGGTTCGCCGGCCGTGTACATAAAGAGGGGCCGCGAGATAGGATACGAGCCATCGTTGACACTCTCCACTGAGGGTAAAACGTATGGGCCGGCTACGTCTCGCCCCACGGCGATCACCTTCTGGTCGGCAGTTACATAGCCGAGACCGTCGTACCCGATGGCATTGGGATTCTGGCGGATTTCCGTACTGATGCCCTCCGAAGACGGCATAAGCAGTGTATCCGGCGAGTAGAGCAGATCACTTTCTTTGTCCCCCAGCCGGACGACGTGTTCCAGGAAATACATGTAGGTTCCCGAATTCGACTCACGAGAAAGAAGCACAATGGGACGGTCTTCGCCGCCGACCGCGCTCCAGCGGGTGATTTTACCGGTGTAAATGTCGGAGATCTGCTGTAAAGTGAGCCTACTGACGGGGTTATCGGGGTGGACAACGACAGCGATGGCATCCCGGGCGACAGTGAACTCGACAGGGGTGATGCCGTTCACTTCCGCCGCAGCGATCTCCTCCGGCTTCATCGCCCGCGATGCGTTGGCGATGTCCACTGTACCGTTGATCATCGCCGCGATGCCCGTCCCTGACCCACCACCGGTCACAGAGATGCGCACATTGGGACGTTCATCCATGTACGCCTCCGCCCAGGCTAACGCCAGGTTGACCAGTGTATCCGAACCTTTGTTTTGGATGACAGTGATGGTCTCCGGTGTCGCCAGGTCATTTTGCTGTGGAGATGGGGGCGGCGCTGAAGATGAACAGCCGATCAGCCCGGTTAAACTCCAGAGCAGTATGATATTCATTAGCACAGCAGGAAAGCGCGTGCGCACCTCGTGAATGTAAAAATGGAAAGACTGTTGAGTACGGTGTGGCGTTTCAACAACAAACATCGTTGCCTGACTCCGTTTATTCGCTCTCAACAAATCGTGCTAACTGTCTGCCCGATAGGTGTCGGTGCCCCAAATAGCCAAGATCTCCCCGAAGAACACACGGTGGTAGTCCTGTTGGGGATAGTTCCTATTAATCGTTGAGTCGAGAAAATGAGATGGCTCCAGGTCATCCCAGTACAGTTGGCGGCATTCGATAATCAGGTCTGCCTCGGCGAATCCCGGCGCAGCCACTTGCGTTGAGGCGATTGGCGTCAGGCCGGCCTGAGCGATCTTGTCCCCGTCCCGACCGGATCGCGTCCCCAGCAATTGCAACGCCTGCCGGTATTCAGAGGGAAAAGCACAAAGTGTGAAGGTATTGCACTGCTTTAGAAATTGGTACGTGTAACGGGTAGGACGGACGACGGTCTGAGCAAAAGGGCGTCCCCACATTGTTCCCAGGCTACCCCATCCGACCGTCATCGCGTTGAACTTCCGGGCTTTGAAATCCCCCACTGTGAGCAAAAGCCACTGGGAATTCCACAAGTGATGAGGCCGAACGCGCAACATGTCAAACGGAATTTCTTTTCGTGTTATCTTTGTTTTCACCTTATGTATTCCCTCCCCTTATTTTAGTTTCCGGAGTCTGGCAAATTTCAAAAATTTTTACATAGGACGCAGATTAACGCAGGCTACGCACGCCTCCCCCTCGCTCCCCGCTTGCGGGGGGCGAGGGGGGAGTTAATGCTTGTCTGCGAAAATCAGCGTT
>CAZXVB010000212.1:0-5752 GCA_964643875.1 uncultured Anaerolineales bacterium
ATAGTTCAACCTGCGGGAGGGTCTCCAACTCAGTTGAAACACACCCAAATCATATCTCCAAGCTGGGGGTCAGTTCCATTTCCACTTTTTCGAATTGGCTGTTGTATAGTTCGGCGTAGAAGCCACCCCGCGCCAGCAATTCATCGTGTGTGCCTTGTTCCACGATATTGCCATCACGCATCACCAGGATCAGGTCCGCGTCACGGATAGTGGATAGCCGGTGTGCAATCACAAAACTGGTGCGCCCTTCCATCAGCCGATCCATTGCTCGCTGAATCATAATCTCGGTGTGCGTGTCCACCGAACTGGTCGCTTCGTCCAAAATGAGCATTGGCGGGTCCGCCAGGATCGCGCGGGCGATGGTGAGTAACTGTTTTTGTCCTTGCGAGATGTTGGTTACCTCTTCGTTCAACTCGCAGTGATAGCCTTCTGGCAGGGTGCGGATGAAGCGATCTACGTGCGCGGCTTTAGCGGCAGCGAATACCTCTTCGTCCGTGGAGTTGGGACGCCCATAGCGGATATTCTCCATAATTGTGCCGTTGAATAGCCAAGTATCTTGCAGCACCATACCAAACAACTGACGCAAGTCGGCGCGGCGGAAGGCCCGGATGTCGTGCCCGTCTATGAGGATGGCGCCTCCATCCACGTCGTAAAAGCGCATAAGTAGTTTGACCATCGTGGTTTTGCCGGCACCCGTTGGCCCGACGATAGCTACCTTTTGCCCTGGCTCGATCTTTGCCGAGAACCCCTTGATCACTTGCTTGCTTGATTCGTAACCAAAGACCACGTCGCGGAACTCCACTCGCCCTTCGACCTGCTCCAAACGGATGGGCGTCGCTGTGTCTGGTTGTTCTTCTTCGGATTCCAGGAACTCGAACACACGCTCCGCAGCCGCCACTGTGCTCTGCAACACGTTGGATACATTCGCCAACTGTCTGATCGGTCGGGTAAACGAGCGCACGTACTGGATGAAGGCCTGGATGTCTCCCACTGTGATCGTCTGTCGGATGGCCAACCAGCCACCCAACATGACTACCGCCACATAGCCCAGGTTTCCGATCAAGCTCATCACGGGCATCATAATGCTGGAAAAGAATTGCGCCTTCCAGGCTGCACCGTACAGTGTGTTGTTGTAATCGTCGAACTGGTGGATGCTCTTATCCTCAGCGTTGAAGGCCTTGACGACCACGTGTCCTCCAAAAGTCTCTTCCACATGGCTGTTCACGTGCCCCAGGTAGTCCTGCTGTTGCCGAAAGAATTTTTGCGACTGGCGGATGATCCCCATAACCACCATCATTGAAAGAGGTACAATGAGCAGCGCGATTATGGTCATCTGCCATGAGATGGAAAGCATCATCACCAATACGCCGATCATCGTCACCAGTGAGGTGATGAGCTGTGTTAGGCTCTGGTTGAGTGTACGGGTGACCACATCCACGTCGTTGGTGAGCAGTGAGAGCACTTCACCATGGGGGGTGCCGTCGAAGTAGCGGAAGGGCATGCGGTTGATCTTTTCTATGATCTCCCGCCGCAGGTGATAGGTCACCTGAATGGCGACATCGGTCATCAGCCAGCCCTGGCCGTAACTGAGCAGTGCGGATAGTAAGTACAGCCCCAGCGTGGTGAGCAGGATGCGGGCGATGGTGTCGAATGGCACGCCACCCGTACCTGTCAGTTGTGCTAACACGCCATTGAACAGTTCGGTGGTGGCATTGCCCAGGATTTTTGGCCCGACGATAGAGAACGCGGTCGAACCGACAGCTAGCAGTAAGACCACCACGATCTTTATCCGGTAAGGAGCTAGATAGGCCGTCAGCTTGCGCAGTGTGCCTTTGAAGTCGCGCGGCTTCTCCACTGGCATACCCATCATATGTCCCCCCGGACCACCGCGGCGTGGGCCGGGAGCAACTCGAGGCCGCCCTTCATTGTCCCTGCGTGATGTTGTCGTTGTTGTGGTCATACCAGCGCCTCCTGTTTGAGCTGCGAGAGTGCAATTTCGCGGTATACCTCGCAGGTTTCCATCAATTCGGCATGTGTACCCTGCCCGATCAAGCGGCCCTGGTCGAACACCAGGATCTGATCGGCATTTTTGATGGTTGCCACTCGTTGAGAGACGATAATCACCGTGCTCTCGCCCAGGGACTGTAGCAGCGCTCGCCGCAAGTGGACGTCCGTTTTGTAATCCAGGGCGGAGAAGCTATCGTCGAAGATGTAGATCGGCGCTCGCTTGACCAGAGCGCGGGCAATGGTCAGCCGCTGGCGCTGGCCGCCGGAGAAATTGCTTCCGCCTTGCGAGACTTCAGTTTGCAGCCCGTCGTTGCCGTGGAGCACAAAGTCCGCCTGGGCGATGCGTAGCGCCTCGTACATCGTTGTCTGATCCACTTTGCCGTTCGCAAAGCGCAAATTGCTTTCTACCGTACCGGTGAACAGGTTGCTATGCTGAGGTACGAAGCCAATCTTGTCACGCAAGTCATGTAGCGCCACCTTGCGGATGTCCACGCCGCTGATGCGGATGGTTCCATTGCTGACGTCGAAGAAACGCGGAATCAGGTTGACTACGGTGGATTTGCCCGATCCGGTCGTGCCGATGATACCCACCGTCTGCCCAGGCTCAATGCGGAAAGTCAGGTCATGCAATACATCCTCCTCAGCATCGGGATAGCGGAAGGATGCGTGATCGAATTCGATGCCAGGTTCGAATGGTTCGGGGAAAGACATAGGGTGCGGCGGGTCAAGGATGGTGATCGGCGTCTCTAACACGTCGGCCACACGATTGGCCGAGACGTCCGCACGTGGAAACAGGATGAACATCATTGAGAGCATCATGAAGGCAAACACGATCTGCATAGCGTATTGCATGAAGGCCATCATGTCGCCCACCTGCATGCTGGCTTGCGCTACCTGATGTGCCCCCACCCACAGGATGAGCATCATCACGCCGTTCATTAACAGCATCATAAAAGGCATCATAATCACGAACACACGGTTGACGAACAGACTGGTAGTCGTCAGGTCGCGGTTGGCACGGTCGAAGCGTTGTTCCTCATATTTTTGACGATTGAAGGCCCGCACCACCATCATACCGGCCAGGTTCTCACGCGCTACCAGATTCAGACGGTCAATCAGGCGCTGGATGACTTTGAACTTAGGCACGGCGATAGAGAACACGGTGGCAATCAAAGCCAGCAGGACGGCGACGGCCAGGGCAATCGTCCACCACATTGAGGGGCTTTTGTCCAGTGCGCGGATCACGCCGCCCACGCCAATGATGGGCGCATAAAAGACCATGCGGATCATGATCGTGGTGGCGGTTTGCACCTGGATGATGTCGTTGGTAGAGCGGGTGATCAAAGAGGCGGTGGAGAAGCGAGCGAGTTCCGCGGCCGAGAAATGCATCACGTGCTCGAACAGGTATCGCCGCAGGTCACGCGCCAGGCCGGCGGCAACGCGGGCCGCCAACAGCCCCACGATGATGGTCGCCACCGCCGAGACCAGGGCGATGAGCAGCATCTGGCCGCCCACGCGTATGAGGTAATCGTTTTGAATGCGAGCGGTGTCTATGCCCAACGCCTCATACTCGGCGCGCACGGCCCGCACGGCTGCTTGGGTGATAGCGTCCTCGCCGCCGATAGCGGCAAAGCGGTCATCAATCATCTGGCTCAGCCTCCGGCGCTGCTCGGCGGGTATCCGCTCCAGCAGGGCGAACACGTCCGTGCCCGGTGGCAGTTGGTTGAGGTTGAATCCTCCCATGCTGGGTAACATAGCCGCAGCCTGCTCCGGGTTCTCGGCGATCATCTGGATGCTGGCCACGATGAGCAATGGGTGGCTGAGTCGCGTTTCCAGTTCTGCTTGCGTGTCCGCCTCCACTGGTTGGAGCACGTAGATTGCTTCCTCTGCCAGCGCGGGGTAGCGATCTATGTAAGCAGCGGCTTCGGACGAGCCGGGTTCTACCCGCCGGTAGTGTGCAGTCACTTCGTCCAGATCGTCCGGTGTCATAAAGAGCGCCAGGTGATCCACGGTGGAATCCCGCAGCGCTTCCGGCAGGGCGCTCTCTATGCCGCTTTGCTGAATGCCGACGTTCACGATGCGGGACATATAGTCCGGTAGTGCCAGGTCGGCGTTGGCCTGGATGAATAGCAACAGCACGGCCAACACCAGGAAGCCGGCAAATGGTTTCAGATATTTTAGAATACGTTTCATACCAATTCCTCTGTAGTGAATGTTTTTTCCAGTATCTCCAACCCGGCCAGGACTAGCTCACGCTCCTCGGCTGTCAGGGGGGCTAATCGGGCGGTCATATGGGCCTGAATTCGGCTGTGGAGTTGATCCAGTATGGCCCGTCCTTCGTCTGTTATTTGGACCAGCACCCGTCGCCGATCATTGGTGTCTTCAGTTCGCGTCACCCAACCCCGCTCGACAAGGGTGGATATGGTTCGGGACATCGTTGGCAGAGCGACAGCTTGGCAGGCAGCTAGTTCACTGATGGTACGTGGCCGCTGGTACAACAGTTTCAACACCCGGTGGTGTGAAACTCGAAAGCTGGCGCTCGTTTCCTGGCGTATGTTGGCCCCCACTACCCGCATAATTAGGGGGATGACTTCTAAAATACGCTGGGCTAATTTTTCTTGTGACAACATCGTTTTTCCCAGAATATCATTAGCTCTGGCAATTATTAATTGAGGTAATTATATCTTATGTCGTGCGGTTTGTCAAAGTGGGGCGTTCCGCCGTGGCTGGCCTTCCGACCACGTTACGTCGGAGCGGGGCTGGAGTGGGCACGAGCTTTTACGCCTCGGATGGCTCCTCGGTTGGTTGGGGGCTGGCGGCTACCCGAAAACCGATCCGATTGGAGCGATAATCCGCTCGGCTTGTCTCTCGCACGAAACAGCGGGCATCATCGGCATGAAAGTTCCACGATCCCCCCTTGATGATAGCCTCGTTCTCGCCACTGCGGGTACTGGTCCACTCCCACACATTTCCGGCACAGTCGAACAGGCCGTAGGGGCTGATACCGTTAGGATAGACACCCACCGGTGTTGTGCTGCCAATGCCGCTTTCTCGGACGTTGGCCTGATCTGGCGAGAATGTCTCGCCCCACGGGAATGCCCGACCGTCTTCTCCGCGGGCCGCCTTTTCCCATTCCATCTCAGTCGGTAATCGTACCCCTGCCCAGGCGCAATAGGCCAGCGCGTCTTCTTGACTGACCAGTACGACAGGATGGTTAGCCTTTCCAGGGGGATAGGTGCGATGACGAGGGTCCCAGTTGTAGGGCTTGGCCCATTTCTCGTCCAGATAGGGGGCCGGATGGTCCGGATTTTCGTCCAAAAAGCGAGCGTATTGGGCGTTGGTGACCGGATAGCGTCCGATACGATAGGCCATCACGTATACCGGTTCACCGGCCGGCCCCTGCTTGAACTCGCCGCCGGGGATATCCATCATCTGGTCGAAGTCTCGGGGATCACCCAGGTAGGCCAGGGCCGTACCGGCCGAGATCCGTTCGGGCGGGGATACGTTTGCGTCGGCCTCGAGGACGCGGAGCAAGGCGGTGACATACTTATCGCTGTGGCCGTCCATCTGCACGGCTGCGACGGCAGCCCGAATCCGAGTGGGATCGTTGCTGAGCAAGTCTTGCCAGATGCGGGCCGTCTCCATCTCCGTGGCCGGCATCGTCTCTTCGCTGGTGGTGCGGGTAAGGTAGATGTATGCAGCCGTTTGAGCAGGAGTCAACTCGGCGAAGGAGGGCGGCATTCGC
>CAZXVB010000213.1:0-5741 GCA_964643875.1 uncultured Anaerolineales bacterium
CCTGCGGGAGGGTTACCGATCAATATGTCGGGTAGTGAAGGCCTGAATAGTAACACTTTGTCTGCGATTTCCTGGAATCCGTGCCTATCCCGTCCGATCCATGTTAATCCGCGTGCCATTCTTCACCCTGTCTGGGCAGTTACACACGACTGATTTGCATTATATTTATAACAATGGTAAACTAATATTCCAATGATAGATTGGCGCAAGGGATGCCCTTGTGGATGCCATGCCGAGGGCAGCGGCGATTTTGTCGTTTCGAGGCAAGCGCGAGGCTGCCCCTACCGATGATGAGGTACTGGCAACGGTCTATTCTTCACTTGTGTTCGTGCTTCATCCACCCCAAACGATTCGGGTGCGTTTCATTTCAGTTGGAAAATGGGCAACCCTCCCGCAGGTTACCATTTTCGATGCCAAAACACTCGGTTTTTGAAGGCAAATCCGTGCATAAACCGACTTTGAGTTCAACCTGCGGGAGGGTCTCCAACTCAGTTGAAACACGCCCAAACGATTCTGCTACCAGGAGGAAACCTATGTCACAGGTCTGGTGTATATCCTCGAAGGCATTGGCCCGTTTTCACTCCCGTTATCCAACCCGTCTGGTCTTTCTGAGACAATCTATCAGCATCCTGATGCTCACCACCATACTGCTCTCATTGCCGTGCTGGTTTTCAGCTCCAGAGTCAACGCTGCTCCCAACCAGCCAGGCTCAGACGAACGGCCCTTTCCTGGTGATTCAAGGCGAACCAGACACGACCTCCGATCCACCCTATGTGCAGACCTATGTCTCTGTGATTGACCGCAGCGATGCCCATTCCATTTCAGACCTGACAAGCGCCGCTTTCCATCTGCAGGAAAGCGGCACGGATGTAAACGTCAACAGCGTTTCCTACGAGCCAATCGGCCTGGCCGTGGCCATCGTCGTGGATCGGGGCGGCATATCCGCGCCAGGGGATGGACGCATCAAGGAGGCCACTGACCTGGCTCGGGAGTTGGTGAACCGCCTCACCGTCGTCGGCGATAGCTCGGATGATATGGTCGCCATCGTCGGCGTCGGCGAAGAGGGTGTGTTGCAACCAGAAGAAGACTTCACGTACAACCCGGTGGACACCAACCTCATACAGAACGCCCTCATAGAAATGGAAGGGGAAACGGTGCGCGGCGGTACACCCCTGTATGAAGGCCTCGATGAAGCTCTGCGTTTGCTGACCGAAAACACCGACGGGACGATCCGCGACGTGCTATCCCATCGGCGTAAGATCATCATTGTCTTTTCCGATGGGATCGACCCGGACTTCAGCGATGAGGCGCGGGAAGGGGACATCATCCGCAAGGCGGAGGACAACGGCGTCTCCATATACGCCATCGGAATGGCCCACCGCAACCGCCAGTTGAACGCCGAAAAGAACCTGGTCCGTCTATCCGACCAGACACACGGGCTGTACTTGCTCCACAACAGCGACGAATCCCATCAACAGGTACTGGACCTGTTCGACCACCTGATGACCCAACGCAACCAGTACCTGATCACCCACCAGACTCGATTGTCGAAGGGAGAGTACGCGCTCCGGATCGAGGTAGAGACGCCGGTAGGATCGGCGGAGACCAAGACATCCTTCTCCTCCATATTGGAGACGCCCCGCCTGACCCTGATCGCGCCGACCGACAACCTATCAATCACAGTGCCGTATTCGCTGACCCAGCGGGCATTTCTCACGACAACGGTGACATTACAGGCCCAGGTGCAGGCACAGGACGGCGCCGAGCGATATCCAACCGAGGTGCGCTATCTGGCCAACGGCAACTTGATCGGCTCTTCATCGGCGGCGCCTACTTTCGACTTCGTGTGGGACCTGAGCGCTCTCAAATCTCCGAGCGATGATCTGCAACAGGAAAAATACACCCTGACGGCCGAAGCGAACGATGCCTACCTGGAAACGGAGATGAAGAGCGCCCCCATCAACATCCGGGTTCAGTGGGAAGCCAAAGAGGTACCCGTCACGGAAAGGATGGTTGAGGAAGGTAAACATAGTTGGTGGGTGATCTTGATATTGATGGGAGTATTCCTGGCGCTGCTGATATTGCTCATCCTGATCATCCGCACACGCGGAGAGATGGCTCAGCGGGTCGTCCAGCGGACGACCAGCGCATTGCGGGGCGTCACGCGACGTCTGGGTGATATACCACAACATGCCTCAGCCAAGTTGGTTATCATCCAGGGGGCTAATGTGGGCAAAGAGTTTCGCCTGGGAGCGCCAGTCGTCAAATTCGGACGCGACCCCCAGTTTGGTGATTTCGCGCTGTATGACGAATTCGTCTCCAACCCCCACTTCTCCATCCAGATGGACCAGACCCAATTTTACATCACCGACGAGGGCAGCACCAACGGTACCCGGGTCAACAGGATGCCGATCCCACCGCACCAACGGGTGCTCCTCCAGCCGGATAGTATCATCGAAGTAGGGCAAACGCGCCTCCAGTTCAAACGGTTGGGCGGGACGACACGCCACCTGGGGGCACAGGACGCTGGCGACGCTCGATGGACGCCCCCACCGACACAGCCAGCCCCACCCCCGTCGGGTGCTGGGACACCGACGGTTCCCGCTCAAAAGGGAGGGCCGACTCAGGTCATCCCGCCGGAGCAATAATGATGCGTGTAGTCACTACACACAAACGTAGGAAGCAAAATGACAAGAGACAACCATCAGTCGGTGGGGTCGCGTAGCGTCATTCAACGTGGACAAATCGTTGGTCCGTACCAGGTCATACAGGGTTTGAAAGGGCGTGGTGGAATGGCGCACGTCTTCGAAGTCGAAGTACGTCAAAAATACCGTCGCTCGGATATGCCCCGTCGCCTGGTGATGAAGGTGGCCGACGAGGAACATCAGGCAGCCCTGGTAGCCGAAGCCGATTTCTTGCGCCGTTTCGAGCACCCCAACGTCGTGCGCATCTTCCCCTTACCGTTGGAAAATCGCCGGCCGGTCTATTCGGCCCGCGAACGCTTTCCCTTTGGCTGGGGGTGGTATTACACAATGGAAATGTTGGACGGCGGATCGCTGCAATCGTTCCTGACCCGGCCAACCACTATCACCGATATGCTGCGTACCCCCACTAAAGGGACGCATCGGTTGAGCGTGCTCTTGGCATTGGGCATCGCCCGCCAGATAGCACAGGCATTGGAACACATCCACGAACGACACGTGATCAACCTGGACGTCAAGCCCGGCAACATTCTCTTCCGTCGCCGGCGGTTTCGCTTATTGCAAAGCAGCATTCCGCAGGCGGTGTTGTGCGACTTTGGGATCGCCCGTGATCTGCGGTATCCACGGGCCGGCATACTGGGGATCGCCACACCGGAATATGTCTCGCCGGAACAGTTGCTGGAGGGAGGAGGACGGCATCAGGCGCTCGATGCTCGCTCCGACATTTTTTCCCTCGGCGTAGTGCTGTACGAGATGCTCACCGGACAGTTGCCCTTCGAGAATATTATGCAGGTGGCCGATCCGACGCATATACCCCCTTCCCCCAGGGAAATTCGGCCGGCCATCCCCCAGGCGCTGGAGGACGTGGTCATGCATGCTCTGGCCAAGGACCCTAGATACCGGTTTCAAACGGCAACCGAAATGCGCATGGCCATAGAATCGGTACCTACACCGCTCGACTGGAAGACTATCGGGCGATATGCGCTCCTGGGCGCAGCGCTATCTACCTGCCTGACCATTGGGGTATGGGGGACAAATTGGCTCAACCGAGACCGCTCCACCCCGACCCCCAAACCACCGGTGACCCAGGTTGTCGAGACACCGACACCCTCCTCACCATCACCCTCGCCAACGATTTCGAAAACTCCGACAGCCCCGCCGGCGGGTGTGAACGCTACTGCGACCCTACGCCCGACCCATACGCCAACGCCGACACCCCGGCCCATCACCCCAACGCCATCATCGTCACCTACACCAGGAGGTTAATCTATGAACGAAAATTATCCCTCGGTTAGAGCCAATTCCGCACAACCGCCGGCCTCTATAGAAATAAAAATGAAGCCAGACGTGTGGGGGGCGACCGACAAAGGTCGCCAACGGGAGGGAAACGAGGACGCCATCTTTCCCCATTCCGGCACAGATGGATTCACTCCCAATGAGCAACACCTGGCTCACAAGGGACAACTACTCATCGTAGCCGATGGGGTCGGGGGAGCGCGGGCCGGCAGTCAGGCCAGCCAATGGGCCATCCGGGTGGCCGTCGAGACCTACTACGACCTGCCGGGCAACGACCTGGGGACGAATCTGAAAAAGGCCATCGAAAAGGCCAACCTCTCCCTGTTCCAATACCTCCAGAGTACCGGTGACCGCGAGGCCGGCAGCACGATGGTAGCCGCCGTCGTGCACGCCAACCAACTCTACGTCGCCAACGTCGGCGACAGCCGGGCCTACCTCATACGGGGGGGGCAAGTCACACGCTTGACCCAGGACCATACGCTGGCCCAACGGAAATATGAGCAAGGCTTGATCAGGGCAGATCAGGTGGATACCGACCCGGACAGCAGTGTATTGACCCGTTCGATGGGGGCCGGGCCAACGGTGAACGTTGACCTCTTCGAACCGATCCCCCTGTATCCGGGAGATGTGGTCCTGCTCTGTTCCGACGGCTTATCCAACATGGTGGCGGACGAGACTATTGCCCAAATCGCGGCCGCCCATCCACCTCGGCGGGCTGCGGAGCGGCTGATCACAGCGGCGAACAAGAACGGCGGCGTGGACAACATCTCCGTCGTGATCGCGCGGGTTGGGGGTGCGCCGCCCGCCCCAACCGGCGGCGGCTGGGCGGAAAAGTTGTCCGCCTTGGCCAACTGGCAGAAGGCCGTCCTGATTGGGTTGGCAACCTTGAGCGTAATTGTCTTCTGTGCATTGGCCGGCTGGCTGGGGAAGGACCTCCTCGGCGGGGGAAACAACGGCCGGAAGGCCCCCACGGCCGTCGCATCCTCCCCCACGGCGCCCCCCAGCGGGAGCGCAACGACCCCGCTGCCGACAGCAAACGCCACGCCCACGCCAGCCGTGACCACCCCGTCGGACGCAACGGGCCAGCCCGTAATGGCCACCGCTACCCTGCGCCCGACCAACACGCCGACGTCCACCCCAACGCCTCTCCCGCCGGACGCCGATAAAGACGGCATCCCAGACGCGCGCGACCAATGCCCCAATGACCCGGGGCCGCCCCAGACGAATGGCTGCCCGGACCAGGATGGTGACGGCGTTCGCGATGCAGATGACCGCTGTCCGGACGAGTTTGGCCTGCCGGAGTTGGAGGGCTGCCCGCAGAGCGACCGGGACGGCGATGGAGTGTGGGACTACCTGGATGGATGCCCCGAGGTACCGGGACCGGCGGAGAACAACGGTTGTCCCACCGGTGGCGGCGGCGGCGGCGGTGACGGCGGTGGTGGCGGGTCGTCACCGCCGCCAACGGCACGGCCTTAATGAAAGTTTTCAACATTGTCCCACCGGAAGTGAGGAGTGAGAGGGTAATTGCTCAGGCTACTTCTTAGCGATTGAAATCGCCTCTAGAGGGCTTGCAGCCGAGCCTCCACCTGCGCGGACGCGCCTCGCCTGTCCACGCAGGTGGACAGCCAGCTTTAGCTCCTCCTCAGGCGCAGTTTCAACCGCCGGTCTGAGGAGTAACCCATTCTTCAAAGAATCAGGAGGAAAGAAGTATGGCACAGCAGATGAATCACCGCGCATCTCTTG
>CAZXVB010000214.1:0-5738 GCA_964643875.1 uncultured Anaerolineales bacterium
TTGGGGCTAAAACAGGGCTGTTCCGCCTTGGTCAGGAGACCTTCGGCGAACAAAGAGGCGATTTCAATCGCTAAGAAGTAGCCTGAGTAGCTACCGGCCGTTAGCTCAACGCAGCCGTTATCTCGCGGATGACTTGCGGGTGTTCCTCGCGTCGTTTGGCCCGCAACAGTGCCTGCCGGGCGTCCTTGCTGCCGATCCGGCCCAAGGCCCACGCGGCATGTGCTCGTACCAGCGGGTCGAAGTCTGGGCTACCACTCCCGCTCTCCAACCCCATGGCAACACGCAGAGCAGGTACAGCTTGCTCGTGCCCCCAATTCCCCAACGCCACCGCCACATTGCGCAGAAAGCGAGTCCGTCCGATGCGGGCAATGGGGCTACCTGCGCTCCAGGCGCGAAAGCCGGCCTCATCCAAGGCCATTATTTCCACCAGAGAAGGGGCTACCCGCTCCGGGGAGGACGCCTGGAAGGGCCTGGCGCTCGCCGAGGGACGTACGAAACGCCCCTGCCCCTGTCCCCATCCCCAAGGACAGACAGCATAGCAGAGGTCACATCCGTAGATCCATTGTCCCATCGCAGGACGCAATTCCGGGGGAATCGTCCCCTTGTGTTCGATGGTCAGGTAGGAGATGCACCGCCGTGCGTCTACCGTGTAGGGCGCGACCAACGCGCCTGTCGGGCAGGCATCCAGGCAGCGACGGCAGGAGCCACAGCGAAAGGAAACGGGGTCTGTAGGAGGCAACGGCGCGGCGACCAATATCTCACCCAGGAAAACCCAGGGGCCAATGCGCGGAGCAATCAGACCGGTGTGTTTACCGATGAACCCCAGTCCGGCGCGGGCTGCGTACCCCCGTTCCAACACCGGACCGGTATCCACATAGGCACGGGTGCTCACGAGGGGAACATCTTCAGGCTGAACTCGCTCACGGATGAACGCAGCCAAGGTTTCCAGGCGAGGAAGCATCACAATGTGGTAATCTTCTCCCCAAGCGTAGTTGGAGATCCACCCGCACCCAGTGGGCCGGTCGCCCTCCCAGACCGGGGAAGGGCCGGTATAGTAATTCATCCCCACGCAGACAATAGTGCGCACCCCTGGCACAATTTTCCCCGGGTCGGCCCGTCGCTCGACCCGATCTGATCGGGAAAGATAGGCCATCTCCCCATGATACCCTTGCGCGATCCACTGCCGATACGCATCGAAGCCGGGCACAGGGTACGCCAGCGCAACCCCCACGACATCGAACCCGATCTGTCGGGCTGCATCACAGATCCTGGCGGTGATATTCATCCCCCTCACTACCCGGCATTTTGATCCTCCAGCAGTAACGATTATCGGTTAAAATGCTATACAGCAAGCAGTTGCTCCAAAACGTATCTTGCCGTATACTTGGCTCCGTCCACGGTAAGACAGTTTGTGTTTGAGGAGGTTTCCCGGTATGCAATTGACGCGTCATCAAACAATCGTCATCATCATTTTGGGAGCGATCACCGCGGCGGTATGTGGGTGTCTGAGTACCATTGTGTTCAAGACGACACCGCAGGTAGCGCAATTCCTCGCGCCGACGCCTACCCCTTTGTCGTCCTCATTGCCCTCATTGCCCTCATTGTCTTCATCGCCGTCGCCGACGCCCACTTCCACGACCCCGCTATCTCCCACGCCATTACCGACGCCAACGCGTCCCCCCACCCCGACGCTCCCCCCCCCCCCCCCCCCCCCCCCACCCCATCGCCCCCTCCCACGCAGTACGATGAGCAGATCGCAGCCTCGCCGAACGATCCAGCCCTCCGCGTGGCGCGAGGTCAAGCCTACCTCGATATGGAGGCCTACGCCGAGGCCTCTGCCGAGTTCGACGCTGCCCTGGCACTGGATGGCGGTCTGGCGGAGGCATACCTGGGGCGCGGTATTGCCGCCTTTTATCGAAAAGCATGGCAGGCGGCCCAATCCGACTTTGAGCAGGCACAAACGCTGGCCCCCGATCTAGCCGATGCCTATGCCTGGCAAGGATACCTGTGGATCCACCGGCGAGTCTACGCCTCAGCGGTGGAGGCCCTGCAGCAGGCCGTCGCGCTGGACCCGGAAGACCCCCTCAAACAAACGTGGCTGGGCGACGCTTTGTTGGGCAATGGCGACGCGGCGGCCGCCCAATCAGCCTACTCGGCTGCACTGACACACGGCCCATCGGTCGAGGCGTATGTCGGACGGGCAATGGCCGAAGCCCAGTTAGGCGATTTAGAAGCGGCGCAAGTCAACCTCAGCCACGCAATGAGTACAGAGCCGTTCCACCCCTTGTTCTTGAACGGTCGAGCCTGGTTCCTGGTCCATTACCAACCTGAACGACTGTACGAGGCGACCCGCCTGGCCCAACAGGCCACCGAACAGGCACGCAACGACCTGGAAAAGGCCTACTGCCTGTACACGCTGGGGTGGATTCAGGCTCAACAAGGAAACCGACAGGCTGCCATCGCCACCCTGGAGCAGGCTGCCAGGCTGGCGACCGTCGAAGGCGAGGTGGTCTACACCGAGATCACGGCCTTATTGGCCGAGCTATCGCCGACATCAACGGCCACGCCGTGATTGAGCGTCATGTCTGCCGTTGCTTTCAACCGGCGGTCGGCCAGAACGCGCCGCAGAAACTGACCGGTGTAACTCGCAGAGACCGCGGCGACCTGCTCCGGCGTCCCTTCCGCCACAATCTCCCCACCGGCGTCGCCCCCCTCCGGCCCCAGGTCAATGATCCAATCGGCTACCTTGATGATGTCTGGGTGGTGCTCGATGATCACCACCGTGTTGCCGGCGTCCACCAGACGGTTGAGTACTGTGATCAACTTGTCCACATCGGCCGCATGTAACCCGACGCTCGGCTCGTCCAACACATACAATGTCCGACCGGTGGCCCGTTTGCTCAACTCCCGCGAGAGTTTCACCCGTTGGGCTTCCCCACCGGAGAGCGTAGGGGCCGGCTGACCCAGACGGATGTACCCCAGGCCAACCTCGTACAAAGTCTCCAGCTTCGAGCGGACCGTCGGCAAGGGAGCAAAAAACTCCATCGCCTCGTTGACCGTCATATCGAGGACCTCGGCGATGTTCTTCCCTTTGTACCGTATCTGAAGCGTCTCCCGGTTGTAGCGACGTCCCTTACAAACGTCGCAGGGCACGTAGATATCCGGCAAGAACTGCATCTCGATGCGCAACGTCCCATGCCCCTGACATGCTTCACAGCGTCCCCCTTTGACGTTGAACGAGAAGCGACCGGCCCGGTATCCCCGCATGCGGGACTCCGGCAGGGAAGCGAACAACTCCCGAATCGGAGTGAAGAGATTGGTATACGTGGCCGGGTTCGAGCGGGGGGTGCGACCGATGGGGGACTGATCAATGTCAATGACCTTGTCTATGTACTCAAGCCCTTCAATGGCATCATGCTCACCGGCCGGTTCACGGGATCCGTGCAATATCTGCGCCAGACGGCGATACAGCACCTCGATCAACAAAGTGGATTTGCCCGATCCGGACACACCGGTGATGCAGATCAACTTTCCCAACGGGATACGCACGTCTATGTTCTTCAAATTATGTGCCCGCGCTCCCCGGATAACCAGCGCTAGCCCGTCCCCTGCTCGCCGCCGTGCTGGCGTCTCGATCCTGCGCCGGCCAGAGAGATAAGCCCCCGTCAGACTCTCCGAACAGGAGATGACGTCCGCCAGCGTCCCCGCGCAGACCACTTTACCGCCGTGTTCGCCGGCGCCCGGCCCCAGGTCTATGATCCAATCCGCAGCACGAATGGTCTCCTCGTCATGTTCCACCACGATCAACGTGTTCCCTAGATCGCGCATACTGGCCAACGTGCGAATTAAGCGGGCGTTGTCCCGCTGATGAAGCCCGATACTCGGTTCATCCAAAACATACAACACGCCGGTCAGTTGGGAACCGATTTGCGTCGCCAAACGGATACGCTGGGCCTCACCCCCGGACAGAGTGACGGCCGAGCGATCCAGGGTGAGATAGTCCAGGCCCACGTTGACCATGAAGCCCAATCGGGCGCGGATTTCCTTGAGAACCCGACGGGCAATCAACCATTCCCGCTCGTTCAAGGGCGAATCCGGCCCAGGTGGCAGGGACTCATCCGCCCCGGCGCTTCCCTGGACAAAGCGGCGACCGGACAATTCATCCACCCAGGTGAGCAGGCGTTTGACCGGCCAGGCAGAGACCTGATGGATCGCCTGCCCGGCCACCGTCACGGCCAAAGCTTCTGGTCGCAATCTGGCCCCGCCACAAACAACACACGGACGGCGGGTCATGAAGCTCTCGATCTTAGCGCGCACATAGTCCGACGAAGTCTCCTCGTACCGGCGCTGTAGATTGGGGATCACTCCCTCGAAGCGTGTGTCATACACACTCTGGCGACCATCCCGACTGGTGTACCGCACGCGGATCTTCTCGTCGCCGCTGCCGTACAGAATGATGCGGCGTTGAGCCTGATTCAGCTCCTGCCAGGGGCGATCGGTCGGGATGTGGTAATGAGCGCAGACAGCCTCCAACAATTGCCAATAATAGCCGTTTTGCCCCCGTCCATTCCAGGCCTCGATGGCCCCCTCGGCGACACTGCGATCCGGGTTGGGCACGATCCGCTCCGGGTCGAGTTCCATACGAATACCCAGCCCCTGGCATTCTGGGCAAGCGCCCTGTGGACGGTTAAACGAGAATGTGCGCGGCTCGATCTCCGGCAAACTGATCCCACAATCCGGGCAGGACAGATACTCCGAGTAGAGCACATCGCGGGGCGGATCTGAAGAAAGGTCATTGATCAGCACGATCCCATCGCTCAATTGAAGGGCGGTCTCGACGGAGTCGGTCAACCGAGCACGAAAGCTGCCCTTTTCCTCATCCGTCGGGATGATCAGCCGGTCCACAACGGCTTCGATGGAATGCATCTTGTACCGATCCAACTCGATAGCATCGTCCAGATCGTGCACGATGCCATCTATCCGCGCCCGGATGAACCCGGCTTTGCGAATTTCCTCCAAAACAGCCTGATGGTGCCCCTTACGCTCGCGCACCAACGGCGCCAGCACTTGAAAGCGTGTACCTACGGGCATCGTCATCAGCGCGTCTACGATCTGTTGTGCCGACTGCCGCGAGACCTCCCGTCCACAACGGGGACAATGCGGTACACCGATACGGGCATACAACAGACGGAGGTAGTCGTAGATTTCGGTTACCGTTCCCACCGTTGAGCGGGGGTTGTGGGATGCGCCCCGTTGGTCAATGGAAATGGCCGGTGAAAGTCCCTCAATCTGGTCAACGTCCGGCTTCTCCATCTGCCCCAGGAACTGCCGGGCATAGGCGGAGAGGCTCTCCACATATCGCCGCTGTCCCTCGGCATAGATGGTATCAAACGCCAATGAGGATTTCCCCGACCCGGAGATGCCGGTCACGACGACTAGTTTGTTGCGGGGGATCTCCACGGTGATATTCTTCAAATTGTGTTCGCGCGCCCCGCGCACGACGACCTTATCCTGATTCAATTTCCCTTCCTTCCACATCCAACTCCCATAAAGGGGGAATTATCATTTTAACAGGTTTTCCCGATTGGGCAACATTGGATACCAACTACCGTAGTTTGAAAATCACGCCAATTGCACGTGTATGACCCCTGGTCGAAGCGGGAGATAGGCTGGTTGTTACTATTCAGGCCGGCGGTTGAAACCGCGCCTGAGGAGCTAAAGCTGGCTGTCCACCTGCG
>CAZXVB010000215.1:0-5730 GCA_964643875.1 uncultured Anaerolineales bacterium
GGCCAAGCCTGTATGAACCTGCGGGAGGCTGGCTTCCCCCACGAATCCACGTTGACCCATAAAATGTAACGTGCGACGTACATCAGATGTGCGTCGCACGGTCCGAACAGGCGCGAGACCCGCCCCTACTACATGGGGGAATTTGTGGAGCTTATCAGAAGCCGGCGTCTTTCAGAGCACGCCACACCCGCTCCGGCGTGAAGGGGACTTGGCGCACCCATACACCCGTCGCGTCGTGGATGGCGTCCGCCAAAGCGGGAGCGATGCCATCCATCGGCAATTCGGAGATGGATTTGGCCCCGAACGGCCCGCTCGGCTCCTCCGTTTGAACGAACATCACCTCCAGCTTGGGCATTTCATTCGCCTTGTAGATATGGTACGGACCAAGACGAGGGTTGAGCATATGTCCCTGTTCGTCGTAGACCATTTCCTCGCAATGTGCAAATCCCAACACTTGTTGGAGCGCGCCTTCGACTTGCCCTGAGGCCGTCAGCGGGTTGACGATCCGACCACAATCCAGCACCATCAGAATCCGCTCCACTGTGACTTGTCCCGTCTCCACATCTACCGTGGCCTCGACGAACTGCGCACCGAAGGGCGGTGGGCATTCGTAACTCAAGTGGGAGGCCGTGGCGATGATCTGATGCTGGTCATATTGGTGGAGGCTGCTGAGCGCGATCTGTTCGAAGGTGAGAGTGGTCCCGTCGGCGGAGACGACTTGCCGGTCGCGCAATGTCATCCCCTCAGTGGTCTCCAGCCCCAACATCGTCGCTGCGTGGGCTTTGATCTGATCGGCGATCTGAAGAGCGGCCTTCCGTACGGCCCCGCCGCTGATGTACGTCGTACTGGAGGCATACGCCCCTTTGTCGAAGGGGGTGAAGTCGGTGTCGGAAGAATAGACGATGATGTCTTCCAGCGGGACGCCCAGGACTTCCGCGGCCATCTGCGCCAGGATGGTGTCAGAGCCGGTGCCCAGGTCGGTAGCGCCAATCAGTAAATTGAAGGAGCCATCGTCGTTCATCTTGAGGGTGGCCGAGGCCATATCCAGCCCGGCGATACCGCTGCCGTGCAACATCACGGCCATGCCAATGCCCCGTCGTTTCGACTTCCCGGCCCCTTTACGCCATGTTTCGTTCCCACGTTTGCGGTACCAATCCATTGCTGCCAGGCCGGTGTCCACACACTGGGCCAGGCCGTTGGAGCGGATAATTTGCTTGAATCCCTCCCGACCTTCCCCCAGGGCTTTGGCCATCAACAGTTCCTCTCCCTGACGGATCCAGTTCTTGCGTTTGAATTCTACCACGTCCCACCCCATCTGGTCGGCGATCTCAGACATCAAGGTTTCGATGCCAAAATGACATTGCATCGAACCGTAACCCCGGAACGCTCCGGGGGTGGGTTTGTTGGTGTAGACCACGTCGCAGACGAACTTCGAGTACGGAGCATTGTAGAGTGTCAGCCCTTTCTGGCCACCGACCATCTGAACCGTCAGCCCGTGGGTGCCGTATGCACCGGTGTCGCCAATAAGATAGAGTTCCGTGGCGACTACCTCCATGTCCTTGGTGACGCCGACCTTGTAACGCATAATCTGAGGGTGACGGCTGCGGGAGCTGGTGAACTCCTGGCGGCGGTCATACATCATCCGCACCGGCCGGCCGGTAGCAATGGTCAGATGGGCGCACAGGTCCTCCAGAAGCACCTCTTGTTTGTTACCAAACCCACCTCCGATGCGGGGCTTGATCACCCGGATGCGCTTGACCGGTAGGCCGATCAGAGGGGCGATGATGCGCCGGACGTGGAAGGGGACCTGGGTGCTGGTGCGGACCACCAAGCGATCATCTTCATCCCAGTAGGTGATGCAAACGTGTGGCTCCATGTGGGCGTGTTGCTGTTGTGCGGTACGATATTCCCCCTCAAAGACGTAATCGGCCCTGGCCCATTCCGCCTCCCGATCGCCCCCTTCCGCTTCGATGTGGTGAACGATGTTGTGCTGTGGGTCGTAAATTCCTTCCGTATCTGGCTCGTCATGGATGACCGGAGCACCGTCCTGCATCGCGGCTTCGGGGTCCAGGACGTGGGGTAAGACTTCGTACTCAACTTCGATCAACCGCAAGGCGCGCTGGGCGATCTCCGGCGTCTCCGCGGCTACGACGGCGACTCGATCCCCCTCGTGGCGCACCTTGTTGTCCAGGCTGACCTGATCGTAAGGCAAAGGCTGGGGGTAGCTCTGCCCACCGGAGGCATATTTTACGCGCGGGATGTCCTCGTATGTGAGAACGGCGTGGACGCCCGGTAAGGCGCGCGCTTTGCTGGCATCAATCCGTTTGATGTTGGCGTGAGCATGCGGACTGGTCAGGAGAGCGCCGTAGAGCATCCCCTCCAGTTTGATGTCGTCGGTGAAGGCCGGCCGACCAGTGGCCAGTTTGACGGCATCCACCTTCAACTTCGGTTGACCGACTATCGCAAGCGGTTCCATGTCCGGCGGGGAGATGACCAGCGGGGGGTGCGCAATCTCCTGTTCTTTGATTTGGTTGTAGTAGTGCTCGACGATGGGGGCCGGTGATTCATCGGGTGACAGCCGGGCCATCACGGGTCGGAACGGCTCTGCCGGTTCACCGCGCAGGTAGGCCGCGGCCCGTTTGACCGCTTGCACGATCTTGACGTAGCCGGTGCAGCGGCAGAGTACGCCACTCATCGCCTCGCGGATCTCTTCCTCAGTCGGATTGGGGTTTCGGTCGAGCAACGCTTTGGTCACCAGGATGTGCGCTGGCGTGCAGTAGCCGCATTGGAATCCGCCGCTTTCGATGAATGCCCGCTGGATGGGGTGCAACTGTCCGCTGCCAGGCGCCGATAGTCCCTCCTGGGTCGTCACTGTGTGGCCGGCGGCTTGGATGGCCGGCAGCATACAACTGCGGATGGGTTCGCCATCAAGAAGTACAGTGCATATGCCACAATCCCCGGTTCCACAGCCGTACTTGACGCTGGTGTATCCGGCGTCGCGCAGGGCGTCCAATAACGTCGCCGCGCGGCGGACGGTCAGCGTCTTCTCCGTCCCGTTGATGGTCAGGGTGATGGTTTCGTTCTCGCTTCTATGGTTCATCGTCTTTACTCCTGGTACAGGCACTGTTCCAGCGCCCGGCGGGTCAACACGGCGGCCATTTCCCGGCGATAGGCTTCACTGCCCCGGAAATCTCCCACCGGCGTCACCTCTTGCGCCACCGCCTGAGCCACTGTCTGGATGCATTCTTCGTCCAAGGGTCGCCCGATCAATTTAGCAGCGGCCTGCGCCAGTCCGACCGGACGCGGCCACACGCCGATCAGTGCGACGCGGGCCGACTGTACTGTCTTGGGAGGCTTGTCGTTCAGCGTCACACCGGCGTAGGCAGCGACGATAGGATCGTCGGCGGGGGTCCGCCCGACCTGGGCCGCGCCGTAGCGTACACCTTCGGTCGGTACGTGCAGAGTCACAATCCGGCCGGTGACCGACCGTTGGATGAGATCGGCCAGCGGAGCGGGCATCTCGACTCCCTCCAACGTAACGGTCGCCCCCAGGGCCAGTAGCGCGGCGACCCACGGGAGAGCCGTCCGATGGGAAGTCAACGCCCGGCGTACGGTTGCCTCGTTCCGTACCTGCCAGGAGATTGGCCCGCTCAGGGTTTTCCGGAGCCATGGCGAGCACTCCGGAGCCTCGAACACAGATTGGAGGAAAGCATCTGCCGGGATGTCCCACCTCCGTGGAACGTCCGTAAGTTCGGTTCCATGCACTTCATTCGTTTCCGTCATTTCAGTCATAGGAATTCCACCCACCTCTTCTGTTTCTAATTTTACTACCCGACATATTGATCGGTAACCCTCCCGCAAAGCTGCATCCGAACCTGCGGGAGGGTCAAAATGTCTGGTCGTGAGTTTCGGATATCTGCATTTGGTCGTAGTGCATATTTCAGGGGGTTATTCGACGGTTTGGTCCGCCGGTCTCAGGCCTCGATCACCCGGCGCACTTCCGCCAGATCGGGGGCTACGACCGGAGGCTGACCAACGGATTTCATCACACTGGCAACGTCCTTCAGGCCGGAGCCGGTGGATAGCACCACGATCCGTTCAGCGGAGCGGACCAGCCCTTCCCCGCCGGCAACAGCTTTTACCAGTCCGGCATATGCGGCTGCGGCAGCCGGTTCGGCGAAGACGCCGCAGCCCTGCGCCAGAGCGGGGATGGCGGCCAGGATCTCATCGTCGCTCACACGCAGGTAGGCCCCACCCGTCTCCCGCACGGCGCGCAGGGCCTTGATGCGATCACGGGGCAGGCCAGCGACAATAGAGTCGGCCAGCGAGTGAGCCTCCACCGGCGTCATCTCCCACCCCTCAAGCCCACGCTCCCAGGCGTCCACCAGCGGGGATGAGCCGGCAGCCTGTACGCCGATGATGCGGGGCATATGCTCGATCCATCCCAGAGCCAGCAGGTCCTGTAACCCCTTGTGGATCCCACCGATGATGCAGCCATCGCCCACCGGGACGAAGATCACATCGGGCGCTTGCCAACCCAACTGTTCGCAGATTTCGTAGGCCGCCGTCTTCTTCCCCTCGGACATGTAGGGATTGTAGGCGGTGTTCCGGTTGTACCAGCCGAACGCCGGCGCAGCTTCCAAACACAACTCGAAGGCATCATCGTAAGTGCCATCCACCAGCAGCACCGTCGCGCCATAGGCCAACAATTGAGCTACTTTGGCCGGGGGCGCAGTGCGCGGGACAAAGATAACGTTCGGTTGAGCGACAGCGGCGCAGAGACCGGCCAACGCTGCGGCCGCGTTCCCGGTGCTGGCCGTCGTGACGACCTGAGCACCCTGCTCGCGGGTCTTGACCACTGCGATGGCTGAGGCTCGGTCCTTGAACGATGCTGTCGGTTGGCGGCTGTCGTCTTTGATCCACAGGTGAGATAGGCCCAAGTCGGCAGCCAGGCGTGGAGCCGGGTAAAGCGGAGTCCACCCGACGCTCTCCAGCACCGTTCCGGAAATCAGCGACGCCGCCTGGTCGGGGTCCACCGGTAGAAGCGGCAGATAACGCCAGATGGAACGATCGTTGTTGGCCGCCAGATGGGCGGGAGAAATGTGGCTGGCGATCGCGCGATAGTCGTATATCACATCCAGGATACCGTCATAGCCGTGTTGTGGACAGACATACGTGACTTCATTACTGCTATATTCTGCACCACAGATGGTGCATCGGAGTCCGGATACATGAGTCATGAACACCTCATTGAAAATTTATTTGGAAATTTAAGGGCTCGTTATCAAATTTTGCCAAGGCGACTGAAGTAGGCAGAAGTGTACCAGAGCATGCTGGAAAAGACAAGTTGCCGTGCGCCGAGTCAGCAATAAAGAACGTTGCTTGCGATTCATTTTCAGCATAGCATTACACGGGGCAACGGCTCACCCAAGAAATGGGAACAGCGCACGCCGGCTTTGGCGGGCTGGTCTCTGCGAGAGTTGCTAACGTACCTGGTGCTGGTGGTACCACCGTGAGTCGTCTTGTAGTCACACGATAGGTTAGCTCGCTCACGCGCTTGAACTCGCGTTTCTTCGAGCGTGGGAAATAAGAACATTTTGCGCCCATTTGATCCTTGTTAGGGAAGCCTGGCATAGGCTTCCGATAGGGCCTTTGGGGATTATCTCAATTGTCGAGGGACACTATTCATTGTAACACAACCCGAAGGATAGGCAAGGAGTAGACCGACGC
>CAZXVB010000216.1:0-5720 GCA_964643875.1 uncultured Anaerolineales bacterium
TTGGTGGGAAAATCTTATGGGAATGGTGCGATAAAAGTAGAACCACGAGCATTGGAAAAGCTGCCTCTACCATCAGAAGTTGTTAAGGAAGCGGGCTTAACACCAATCCAGAAATATAAACAAATGTCTTTGTTTTGAAAAGATGACGGTTTGCACAGAAATATCGTCGGGCAGCGTGTGAGATAGTGAATGAAAACGGATAGTCGGCGACGGCCAGAAAATCACTCCTGGTTGCAGAGTGGTATTGGAGCCGGTTTGGCCTTGTTGATCCTGCTCCTTTCTTCACCTCCCTGGCAGACCGGGCATCTAGCGATAGCGCAGAGTGAACCGGATTTCCCAATCCGTTTCGATGCTGGCAGCGACCATCCCACGATGGCCTCAGACAACCGGCTCTATATGGCCGATCAGCCGTGGTCGCCGGAGAATCCCTTCGGCTACGTGGGCGGCTATCGGGTGTGGACGAGTGAGATGCACCCGGTGGATGGCACAGAGGACGCCGTGCTCCACGAGAATCAGCGGCATGGATGGGAGGCGTATCGCTTTGGTCGTCTTCCCCGTGGGGACTATCTGGTGACGCTTTCCTTTAGTGAGATCGGCGTGCCGACCTACGACCGCTTCGATGTCGCCATAGAGGGGGAAACCGTCTTGCACGCTTTTCGCATCGCCGAAGCGGATGGCGTGGGCAGCAACTACGCCCTCACACGTCGTTTTGCCGTCCACGTGACCGATGGCGAGTTGACCGTCACGGCGACGCCCATCGTGGGGCATTCCCGCCTGGCGGCCATCGAAGTGGACCGCCGTCCCCCGGACGGTGACGCGCCCGCTGTGCCGGTCGGGCTGGAAACGCTGGACGGCTATGGGGCGCTGCTGTTGGATTGGTCGAATGGGGAGGAAGATGATTTAGACGGGTATCACATTTATCGGGCGACGGTGCCAGGTGGGCCGTATCTCCGCCTGACGACTACCCCGGTGCATATCTCTCGTTACGCGGACACTTCCGTCGTCCCGCATATTCCCTACTACTATCGCCTGAGCGCTGTGGATGTGTACGGCAACGAGAGCCAATTGTCGCCGCCGATTGCCGGCGCTGCCTCGAGTGTAGATGATGCCCGTCTGCCGGTCTACGAGTTGAACGTATCCCTGGACGATATGCAGCGTCTGGATATGCATGCCCTCGACGATGACGCCGTACCCGGAACGTTTATATACGATGGCCGACGCTTCTCCGTCACCGTCCGCTACCGAGGGGGCGTAGGGCGGTACTTCCACAAGAAGTCGTGGAAGATCCGTTTCGTGGATGAGTCGCCATTCCCCGACCGGGATCGGATTAACTTGCGGGCCGAGTACCCCGATCCATCGTTGATGCGCAACCGATTGGCGACGGCCTTGTTCGAAGCGGTCGGGATTCCAGTTCCCTCCAGCGACCCCGTGCTCCTGATGCTCAACGGAGAATACCAGGGGGTGTATATGGATACGGAACAAGTGGATGAGCGGTTTCTGGAACGCATCGGCCGCGACCCGACCAGTCCATTGTACAAAACGCTCTCCACAGAGCAGCACGACTTCTCTCGCGCCCAGTCTTCGATTGCGGCTTACCGGGCAGCTTACGAAAAGGAGACCAGTCGGGATACCGGTTACGAGGACATCATCGCGTTGATCGAGTTGATCAATCGCACGCCGGACGATGCCTTCCCGGATACGCTGAGTCGCGTCTTTGACGTACCCGCTTACCTGGATTACTATGCGGTGATCGTGTTCACCGCCAACCGGGATTTTATTGCCCACAATGTGTATTTCCTGTACGATCCATTCCGAGAGAAGTGGGAGTTGATTCCCTACGATCTGGACGAGGGGTTTCGGAAGGCCGACCGCCCTCTGGACATGGGCACGGCCAACGCACCGCTATTCGAGCAGGGCTTTAGCAGCTTGCTGCTCACCCGCGTGTTGGACGTCCCCCAGTTCCGCGCGTACTACTGTCACCGCCTGGCGGAGTTGCTGGATAGTGTGTTCTCGGAGGAGGCGATGTCCTCGCTGATTGACCAGACCTACGCCGCCATTGAGCAGGGTGGGCTGCGGGACTGGCACAAACGGTATCGAGAGGACAATGCCCACTTCGCCGCCGCCCCGGACGAATTGAACGCCTTCGTCGCCGCTCGTCGGGACTTTCTCCGCAGCCAGATGCCCGCCTACTGCCCGGCTGACCAACCGTACCTGGCAATCAACGAAGTGCGGACCGATTCGGAGGGAGAAAGCGGATGGATCGAAGTGTACAACCGGGCACTAGAGCCAGTGGATCTGCGCGGATTGTATCTGACCAACGATCTACGCGACCCCACTCGATTCCGGGTTGCGACCCACATACTCGTTCCGGCCGGGGGGTTCGCGCTTTTCCAGGCCGACGGCGACCCGAGTCAGGGGCCACGACACACTAACTTCTCGTTAGGAGGTCCGGATGGAGTGGTCGGGATCTACAGCGGGACGGTGCTGCTGGACGCCCTCGATTTTGCTCTGACGGGGAGCACCCAATCCGTAGGACGATATCCTGATGGGACGCCGACCGTGCGCACATTCCGCATGCCCACGCCGGGGGCGTCCAATCAACTGCATCCGCCGACCATATACGCCGTGACGCATACACCCCGGCTGCCCACAGCGGCGGATCCGGTCACGGTCACAGCCTGGTTGGGAGACGACAGCGCGGTGCTGACAGCTACCCTTGAGTACCGGGTGGAGGGCGGGACGACGGAGACGCTTCCCCTGTCTCCCTTGGGTGGGAGTGTGTATCAGGCCCACATTCCCCCACAAGTCCAGGGAAGCCGGCTGACGTATCGGGTGGTGGCCGGCGATGACGACGGGCAGGTCGCCCGCAGCGTTGAGCAGGCGTACATCGTGGACTACCGCGCTCCCACGATCCGCATCACCGAGGTGATGGCCGATAACCGCACCACGCTGGCTGACCCAGACGAGCCACACGCGCCGGGGGAGTTTCCCGATTGGATCGAGCTTTACAATCCAGGACCGGATCCTGTGGACCTGGGAGGCCGCTATCTGACGGACGACTTGAACGATCCGACTCGATTCCAAATTGCCACCGGCACGGTGATCTCACCGGGGGCGTATCTGCTCTTCTACGCCGACAATGATCCCGAACAAGGAGCGCGTCACACGAACTTTCGGCTGGCTGCAACCGGCGAGAGCGTCGCTTTGTTCGATCACGATGCTGGCGGACGCCAGCCTCTGGACGTGGTGACGGATACCATGGTCATGCAGCCGGACGTATCCGCCGGGCGTTGTGGAACAAACGGAACGTGGCACGTTCTCGACGCGCCCACTCCCGGTAGGCCCAACCAGGCCTGTGGCACGGTTGGCTACGGCAGGGCGGATTGGTCATTGACGCTTTCTCCATCGCCGTTGGTTATCGCGGAATTCATGGCCCACAACGTCACTACCCTGGAGGATCCGGACGATCCCGGGGAGTTCCCGGATTGGATCGAGCTGTACAACGCCAGCCCGAGGGCGCTGGACTTGAGTGGCAAGTACTTGAGTGATGATGTGACGAACCCGACGCGCTTCCGCATCCCAGACGGTGTGACGATCCCGCCTCGGGGCTTCCTGGTATTCTTTGCCGATGGTGAGCCGGAGCAAGGACCGCTTCACACCAATTTCAGCTTGAACCGGTATGGAGAGGCCATCGCTCTGTTTGATACTGATGAGGCCGGTCGTCGTCTGCTCGATGTGCGCTTCTTTGGACGACAGTGGCCGGACCGTTCCGAATGTCGTCGGTCGGTGGCCGGAGGGAACTGGGTGGAGATGTGTCTGCCGTCACCGGGGTGGGAAGACGGGGATCCGTTTCCCACGCCGTATCTACCGCTCGTATTGCGGAAATCTTGAGGAGGTGTTTCTATGTCAACCAAAATCTCGGCCGAACGATTGGCCGCTATGATAGACCATACATTGCTCAAACCCGATGCGACGTATGCGCAAATCGCTCGCCTGTGCGAGGAAGCCCACATATACCATTTTGCTTCAGTGTGCGTCAACCCGGTTCACGTCCGGCGGTGCACCGAGTCTTTGAAAGGAAGCGGCGTGGCGGTTTGCACCGTGATCGGGTTCCCGCTGGGGGCGACCTCGACCGAGGTGAAAGTTTTCGAGGCACAGCGAGCAATCGAAGACGGGGCAAGCGAACTGGATATGGTGATGAACATTGGTGCGCTCAAGTCCGAAGATGGCGAGGCCGTTCAACGGGACATTGCTGCTGTGGCGCAGGTCTGTCATACCAATGGGGCTTTGCTGAAAGTGATCATCGAGACGGCCCTTTTGACCGACGGGGAAAAGGAAAGGGCTTGTCGGTTGGCCGTGGCCGGCGAGGCCAATTTCGTCAAGACCTCCACCGGCTTTGGGCCGGGCGGGGCGACAGCGGAGGATATTGCCCTGATGCGGTGGGTGGTCGGCCCGCACATAGGCGTCAAGGCGTCGGGTGGTATCCGCACCTACAACGACGCACTCCGTATGATCGCCGCCGGGGCGAACCGGATCGGGGCCAGCGCGGGCGTCCGGATCGTCCAGCAGGCGCAATCAGCCGAAGCCATGAGCGGATAAGGTGCATCGGCGACAGATGTGTGCGATGGGATCATCCGTGTCCCATCAGTCGCCGCAATGTATCCACGGTGTATTTGGTGCTATGGCGGATCAGGCCGAGGGGGGTGGCAGTACCTTGGGCAGTCGAGAGGATCACGTCCTTAAAGACGACCAGTGAGTAAAGGATGAACTCGCCCCCCTCGACACTCTGTTCGAAATGGCTTTGGCTGCGCCCCAGGATACGCGCGACCCGCTCCGACATACGCCAGTTTTCTCCTACGATCCGAGCCAGTCCCTCGGCATCTCCTTCAGGCAGCATGCCGGCGTAAGCGAGGAGTGCTCCTTCGCACGAGAGGATAACCGCCTCGGCGTTGATGTCCTGGGAGAGATTTCCCATCGCCTGGGTGATGCGCTGAAGTCGTTTGTCCGAAATAGACGCCCGCACTTCGGCGATCCGCTGAGCGACTCGTTCGTCGTCGGGGAGCGCGGGAAGATCAACCGGTGGGGCTTCCTTTTCCTTTCTCTCCCCTTTCTCTTCCTCTAATACCGTTTTCTCTTCATCGCTTTCGTCTTCCGAAAAAGCGGATGGTGGGGAAATTGGTGCTTCCTCCTCCTCTGCCAACGCAGATGCGATGATCCCCGGCAAGTCTGGAAAGAAGAAGGGTTTAGTAAGAATGCCGCTGATGCCCAACGCGTTGGCCTCTGGGGGCAAATTTTCACCCATCAGGGGGATGAGCATCAATTTCTGGTCTGGCAATTGTTCCCGCACAGTATGGGCCAAAGAAAGCCCATCGGGATCGCTCAATCCCAGGTCAATGATGACCAGATCGAAGGAGGCTCCATCCAACGCCTGGAGCGCCTCCTCCCCATTGGATGTCAAGACGGTATGGTACGCACCGCCCTGCTCCAATCCTTCCTTTAAGATCGTCGCAAAGGCCGTATTTTCATCTACAATCAAAATGGATTCTTTTCGAGCAGCGTTCATATTTTCTCCTTGACATAACGGAGGGCCTAAACGTGACTTTTTGGCAGTGTCCAAACACATTCCACTGCTCCAGGCCGGTCCGTGACCGGCGTGTTTTGTTGGGGGTGTTCAATTGGGTGTGTTTCAACTGAGTTGGAGACCCTCCCGCAGGTTGAAC
>CAZXVB010000217.1:0-5621 GCA_964643875.1 uncultured Anaerolineales bacterium
AATTAGATTTGGGTGCGTTTCATTTCAGTTGGAAAGTGGGCAACCCTCCCGCAGGCTTGAAATTACGAACCGCTTCTGAACCTGCGGGAGGGTCAAAACGGGCGGTGAAACTGCTCAGGCTATTTCTGTTAGCGATTGAAATTGCCTCCGGAGGGCTGGCAGCCAAGCGTCCACCTGCGTGGACAGCCAGCTTTAGCTCCTCAGGCGCGGTTTCAACCGTCGGCCTGAGTAGTAACAAATGACGAATGCCGGATATGATAACACAGAAGCATGAAAAGGCAACCATTGTACGGGTCATGGTCATTTGCGTGCCCGCCAGATGGAAATGGCCAGCCACAGACCGAGCAAGCTGACGCCCACGAAGCCAATAATGATCACGATCGTTGCCAGGCTGAGCTGTTCCCCCAGGTTGAAGGCTGGCACCAGCAATGCCAATCCCACGATGAGGGCCGCGATCAGCATACTCAACGAAAGGCGATTGGCAGAGTGATCTAACCGCTGCACAGCCTGGTCCAATTCCTTGTGGTTGAGTGTAATCTCCAACCCATCCCGTTCGATGCGGTTCAAGAATTGGCTGCCTACCCGGGGAATCAGACGAACGAAATCATTCCAGTCACCCAGCGCTTTGACCAACGGGGGCCCCCAAACGTTGGGCATCGCCATCTGCCACATAAAGCGTCGCACGTATGGCTCGGATACCTTAAAGATGTCGAAATCTGGGTCGAGCTTTAATCCTACCCCTTCCATCATCGCCAATGTCTTGCCCAATAACCACAGATCGGAGGGCAGGCGCAAGTTGTGGCGAAAGGCGATCGGCATCACATCCTCAATTACATCTCGCGCGCGGATTGTGCCGAGCGGCATACCATAGTACTTACGCAGCAGGCGGCTAATATCCCGTTGAAGTGCGGTCCGATCCAGGCGGCCACTCACCACGCCTATACTGATCAGACGATCCACAATTCCCTCTTCGTCCAGTTGGATAGCCACGATGTAGAGACGCACCAGATCGTAGCGTACCTGTTGGCTCAGGTGACCGACCATCCCGAAATCCATCGCCCCGATGACCTCGTTCGGCATGACGACGAAGTTGCCAGGGTGTGGATCGGCGTGGAAGAAACCATCCTCCAACACCTCTTTGATGATCATCCGGGCGGCATGGAGGGCAATCCGATGGCGGTCGTAACCGGCAGCATCCATGGCTTCAATGGCGTCCACCTTGATCCCTGCGATCCGCTCCAGAACCAGGAGATGCCGCGTTGTGTATTCCCAGTAGACTTTGGGGATGTAAAGGTAACGTTCGTCGGCGAAGTTGTCCCGGAAGCGGTCGGCGTTGCGTCCCTCGCGATAAAAGTCCAACTCGGCCCGCAAGGTAGTCGCAAACTCCTCGACGATTCCCGGAAAATCGTATATCTGACCTAGAGGCGTCCGTTCTTGAAGCAAACGGGCCAAATCGAAGAGGATCTCGAGGTCCGTCTCGATGGTCGTCTGGATATTTGGACGCTGGACTTTGACGACTACAACATCACCGCTGTGCAGGGTGGCAGCGTGAACCTGGGAAAGGGAGGCCGCCGCCATAGGGATGGGGGCGAAATCGGTGAAGACATCTTCCAGTGGGTGCGCCAGCTCGGAGGCAACCCAGGGGTGGATGACGTCCCAAGGAACGGCCGGCACGGTGTCTTGCAGTTTGCTCAGTTCGGCAATGTAGGCCGCTGGGAGTAGGTCAGGGCGGGTGCTGAGCACCTGACCCAGCTTAATGAAGGTCGGACCGAGTTCTTCCAGCGCCAGACGAACCCGTTGCGGGACGCCGGTGGTCGTCGTCGGTTGGATTTCTCGTTGGAACAGGCGGCGCGGGATGGAGAGATAAGGCAATAGCTCCAACATCTCCACAAACTCGCCAAAGCCGTGGTGGATGAGGACACGAGCGATTTCGCGGTAGCGTTGCAGGTGACGTACACTGCGGATCGGTGAACGGGCCATCGTTGATATTGTACCACAAACCTGGTGTTGTGGGTAGCTTCACTTGCGCAGTGGTCGGCTTGGCCGTTACCCTCCAGCAAGTTCGGAGCATACGGGAGGGTAAATGGGCCGGACGGATAGCTACTCACTTCACTTGCTCTGCTATTTCCTCCACCGGTTCAGTGGGTGGGCCTTCTTCATCCGTCGGCTCATCCAGTTCCACCGGATGCAGCCCGGCCCGCAACGAGGGCGGTAGCAGGGACTGGATGTGGGGGAGCGCCTCCAGGGCAGCCCGTTCCCCGGCTGCGATGGTATCGGCCGCCAGTGCAAAGCCGCTCAGTACCGTCACTCCGACAGGGATTTCGGGCCGAATCATCACGTCGGGAGGAAATTCTTCCAGCACACGACGATTGACCTCGTCGGCCATAACGTCTACCGCCCGCCAGAGGACATCTATCATCTCGACGACCCGGTTGGGTAGCAGCCGATGGCGGGTCATTTCCTGAATCTGATGACTGGCGGATTCCCGGTCGGTGGAAATATCCACCGCAATGACGATGTCCGCCCCCATCTGCCGGGTGACGTCCACCGGCAAGTTGTCCAGCAGACCGCCATCTACCAGCAGTTGGCCGTTTTTCTCCACGGGCGAAAAAACGGCCGGCAGGGCGATGGTGGCCCGGATAGCGTTCAACAGCGGGCCGTCCTGAATGACGACCTTTTGGGAAGCATACAGGTCTACGGCCACGGCGGCAAAGGGAATAGGAAGTTGCTCTATGCTCTGGTCGCCGAGCCACTGTTCCAGGTGTTCCATCAGGCGCTGGCCTTCGAAGAGACCTCGCCGGGCAATGGTGCGATCCATCAAGTTCAGCAGTTGACGGGGGGTACACATCCGCAGGAACTCTTGCTCGATCTGGGTGGCAGTAAGTCCGGCGGCATAGGTGGCCCCGATCATCCCCCCGGCGCTGGTGCCGGTGATGATGTCAATGGGGACGCCGGCCCTTTCCAGCACTTTGAGAACGCCAATGTGGGCCAGGCCCCGCACGCCGCCGCCGCTGAGCGCCAGTCCAACTCTGAATGGCTGCCGGCGCAAGCGTTTCCACCAACGGAGCAGTGGACTAAAGGAACGTTTTGGGGTTATGCTCTTTTGGGTTATGCTTTTGGATGTGGACATTATTCACCGCCTCGGTCATACGCCGGATCGTCGGGATGCTCTGTCCGCTGCACTACGATACTCTCTCCCGCTACAATCACCCAGTCCCCGGTTTGGATGGAGGAGATGTCCACCTGGTCCACCATCGGAATCTCAGAGATGATGGCCCCGACAGCGACTACCGGGTCCGCTTCGGCGTTGATGATGGCCGCCGGGGCCAGGCCGTTGCGCGCCAGCCGGTACAAGGTGTACGATCCCACGGTGCTGCCCTTGCCGGTAGGGAACACCAATACGTGCCCGGCCACCGCCATTCCTTCCAATGGATGCCCCGGTTCAACGACGATCCCGGTATCCGGGTCTACCCCCCCCAGGAATCCAATGGGAAGAGGGGAAACCAAAGCCTCTCCTTCAGCGTAACCGGATTTGACGATCCGGGCCGACAATCGTATCTCTGTCATACGGGCCTACCACGTCACGTCGAAGGCCTCGATGTTCCACAACGGCAAGTATTCGCCCGGATCCAACACGACGCCGGTCACCCCTGGTCGCACGCCAATGGTCTGTGGGATGAAGTAGAGCGGCAACACGGGTAAGTCATGGGAAAAGATGCGCTGTGCCTGTTGGTGGAAGTAGGTATACTCATCCACGCCGGGGAGCGACCGCCGTGCCGTGCGGCACGCAGCGTCATAGTCCGGGCTGACGTAACCGGGATCGTTGCTGGCCGCCCACCAGTTCTCCGCCCCTGGAACCTGATCCGAGAGGTAGAGTTCACATGGCGGTTCCAGCCCGTTCAACCACGAAAACAGCGCCAGATCGAACTGCCGCCCGAAGACCAGTCCGTCCGGCCCATCGGCGTAGAATTCCTCTGCCGGCAACGTCTCAACCGACACGCCGATGCCACAGAGCGCCAGGTCCTCGGCCAGCGCCTCGGCAACCTGCTTGTGGAGTGGGTAATCGTCGCTCACCGAAAGTGTGACCGAGAAGGGGACGCCGGCAGCCACACCGGGGACTCCATGCGCTTCCAGAATGCCGTCGCCGTTCTCGTCCCACCAACCCACTTCGGCCAGCCGGGTCTGCCCGGCCGCCGGGTCGTAGTCCCACTGGTAAAGCTGGCCGGTGGCATACTGCGGGTGTTGGAATGGGATGTAGCTGTGGGCGACCAGTGCACCGTCGGCAGGGAAAACCCGCTCGGCGATGTCGCCCCGGTCTATGCACATAGCAATTGCCTGCCGGGTACGCACGTCCCCGAAAAAGTCTGGCCGCTGTACCCAACTGGCCGGCTGGATGCCGAAATCCAGATGCATCCACGTACTGCTAGGCGCGGCGACCAATTGGAGTGCTCCGGACGTCACGAATTCCATCAAGCGTCCCGTATCGCGGCCCTCGATCAGGTCCTGGTGGATCAGGTCACATTCCCCGTTCGACAGCATATCGAGGGCCTGGTCCAGATTCGGCACGAAGCGAAACGTGACTCGGTCCAGATGAGGCAGGCCCTCGGCGGCTCGGAAGTAATGGGGATTGCGTACCAGGGTGATACGGTCGCCGGCGATCCACTCCTCGATGGCGAAAGCACCCCATCCCAGCGGTTTACGGTGGACGGCCTCGGTATTGAGCAAATTCGCCAATTCCAGATCACCGTAGACGTGCCGGGGCAACGGCGGGAAGAAGTTCAGGCTGTACAGGGGGTCTCGATAACCCGGCAGTCCGACCCACACGATGGTCCGTTCGTCCAGGGGATCATAACTTTGGGTGCGCTCTGGCAGACGGCGCAAGGCCGGATCGTCGAACTGGGACGCCAGATCGAAAGCATAGCGGGAATCATCCACCGTCAATGGCTGGCCATCGGCCCAGGTCACATCGGGCCGCAGCGTAAAGGTTACTACGATCTGCGCCATCGTCACGGAGCCACCGGTAAAAGTGAGTTCCTGTCCATCCGCGCTCAGGACCATCACCCCCTCTTGCAAATCTACCGGGTCACCATCGGTGTTCACTACCCTGGTTCCTTCCCGAACGATGACGGAACGCAGAGAAACGTCCCCATCAGCTATGGTGGGGATTTTTTCCAGGATCACGGGTTGCAGCCGATACGAGCGGGTGTCAATGGGGCCGTCGTAGACGGCCTCCAGTACATCGTAGGCCGCGCGGGAGGCTCCCCCCAGGATGAAGAGCGTGTTCGGTTCCTCGGCCTGGCAGATAGTGATCTCCTTCGGCGGAGGTGGCGGCGTGGGAGACAGCGCTTCCGGGGTATCGGCACTCATCATAGTCGTCGGCGATGGTGATGGTGAGGCAACGGGAACCGGCGTCGCCTGTGCGGGTGGAGATGGCGGCGTGCAGGCTGTCATCAATGTGCTTAATGCCAAGAGACAGGCGCCTATCCACTCGGCCCGCTTTATCCACAGGGCAAGCTGTTTATGGGGACGAAATTCCATTTCACTTCCACTCCCACAACGCATATCGGTTGGGTGCGTTTCATTTCAGTTGGAAAGTGGGCAACCCTCCCGCAGGTTGCCAT
>CAZXVB010000218.1:0-5601 GCA_964643875.1 uncultured Anaerolineales bacterium
CAGGTGGACAGCCAGCTTTAGCTCCTCAGGCGCGGTTTCAACCGTCGGCCTGAATGGTAACCTTCGTTGGCTTTCTGTTTTCGTGCCTCGGTCTATTCTCCTCAGGCTAAAGCGGACCTGGGAGGGAACAGGCGGTTGTTGGTTCTCATGTCTCAGAATCTATCCGAAAAGCAGGAGGGCATCCTTGTACCGTTCGCCGCGCATAGGGATGCGCGGCTGCGGGAGCGATTTTTCGGACAGGCTCTCACGGATTTTCTTGCCGAGTAGAGGATAACACGAAGCCGGGTTTAAGTCAAGATAATTTCACTAGGTGCGTTGCACAATAGTGAAAAGTCCCACTTTGGACACAGGTGAACACGGATGGACACTAATTTCAGGGATAGAATGGACACAATCCGTGTTTTTCTGCGTGAATCCGTGTCCCATTTCCCACTTTTCTTATTGTGCAACAACTCTACTGTTCGCCATTCGTCGCATCGAGACCGAAATAGTGAGCCAGGATGTCATGAGCAACCGGTACTGCTGCCACTGAACCTTCCCCGCCATTGTACAGGAAGACAATAACGGAGATTTCCGGCGCTTCCGCCGGCGCATAGGCCGTGAACCAGGCATGTTCTGGCGCCTGGAATCCCACTCCACACATAATGTCATCGCAAAACTGGGCCGTGCCGGTTTTTCCCGCTACTCGGATGCCCTCCAACTGAGCCTTGGGGGCCGTCCCGTAGGCCACAGCGGCCTCCATACCCTGTCGTACCAATGCTAGATTTTCGGAGCTGACCGGCACACGCCGGATCACCTCTGGCTCGAACGGCTCGACAATGTTCCCTTCCGCATCGGTGACGTGATGGACGATCTGGGGGCGATAGAGTATCCCATCATTGGCAATGGCATTGACGGCATTCAGCATCTGGAGTGGGGTAACCTGTAAGAACCCCTGTCCAATGCTCAGGTTGTACGTATCCCCGGTGGACCACGATTCACCGAAGGTCAACCGCTTCCAATCGGCTGTGGGGACCAGTCCGGTCGCCTCGGCGGGTAGTTCAATCCCGGTTGGTTGGCCCAACCCAAACCAGCGAGCGTACTCCGCAATGCGGGTCACGCCCAATCCCTCGAACCCGGTTTTCTCGAACCCTCCGCCGGTCTCGTAGAAGAACACATCACACGAGTGCGCAATCCCGCCAATTACATCCAATGAGCCATGGCCGCTCCGTTTCCAACAGTAGAACTCCTGGGATTGACCGGGGTCGTTGGGAGAGTACTTGTTGGGCACCACGATGATGCCGGGGCAAGTGATGTGTGTGTAAGGTGTCAACACGCCTTCTTCCAACGCTGCGGACGCCACGATGACCTTAAAAACCGACCCCGGCGGCAACAGATCCGCCGTCGCGTGGTTGAGCATCGGACGGTGGGGATCGTTGGCCAAACGGTTCCAATCCAAAGCCGAGATACCGCCGGTGAACAGGTTATTGTCGTAGGTGGGGAGACTGACCATCGCGTACACCTCACCAGTCTGAGGATTCATTACGATGACAACCCCGCGTGGCGCAGCGACCTCTGGGGACTCCATTGCAGCCCGCAATGCTTCCTCCGCGAAGCGTTGTAAATCCAGATCAATTGTCAGGTGGACGTTTTGACCGGGAACTGGATCCGCCTGTACGGCGATCACGCGGATGATTCGCCCCAGCACATCGTCTTCTACGATCTGACGTCCTTTTTGCCCCCGCAGGTTATCTTCGTAGGTGTACTCGATCCCCGCCACGCCGATTCGGTCGGTCGCCGGATCGTACCCGGCCGCGCGGTACTCATCCTCACTCTCCTCCGGAACCCGGGAGAGATATCCTAAGATCTGCGCCACCAGCGGGCCGTAGGGGTATTCCCGTACCGCCTCCACTTCCACCGACACTCCCGGCAAAAGCAGGGATTGTTGGGCGACCAGCAATGCCGTATCCCGATCAACGTCCCGCGCGATGACGATCGGGACGTAACTTCCCGCAACGTTGGAGGCACTCAGAATTTCCCGTAGTCCCGGCGTGGGTTCCTCTCCTGCGCCTCGAGGGCCAGATGTGGCATAGGGCACACCCAACATCATCGCTAAGCGGATCAACTCATCTTCTTGCTCGGCCTCATCGTCCGGCAGATAGCCGGGCACAACGACGACATTGAACGATGGGATATTGCGTACCAGGGGTTTCTCCTGACGGTCGTAGATGATACCACGAGAGGCCGGGATGGTAACTTCCCGCGTGCTTTGACGGGTGGCTCTTTCCCGGTAATAGGCTCCTTCCACAAATTGAATTTGCCACAAACGAAGGAGCAACCCGGCAAAGACCAGGATAATGACCAGGCCAAGCACCACGACGCGGGGAGCGGCCAGGATTGCCGCCCACTGGGCTTCCCATGTCCCGGCCGAAGATGGGGGAGAGGGCCGTGTTGGTCGTTTCGCTCTCCGGTTTTTGCTCCAGTTCACAGGGTAAACGCCTCTCCTCGAACTTTTCGCTCCAACCATAACAATGGACGGTGCACGAAAGGAACCAACACTGTATTCAGCACAGCCGATGGCATCGCGATCTGTAAAATGGAATATTTCCAATCAACGGCCATTCCACCCCAGGATAGAACCGCCAGCAGAGCCAGGTGATAGGCCAGTACGGCTACGAACGTTGATATCAACAGACTGGGTAGTGTAATACTGGCCTCTTGTCTCAGCGGTTGTCCGGCCAAGAGCGCCACGACCACCAGAGCCAGCACCGTCCCCCCCAGCGGCCCACCGGAAAGTATGTCCACCAACAGGCCGCCGATCAAGGCCCATACCAGTCCATCGTTCACGTTGTGGACTGCAGTCCACCCTATGATGAGCAGGACCATCAAGTCGGGGTGTGCACCCCACAGGGTCACTTGGGCGAGCCACGTGCTCTGAAGCAGTGCCACGATTGTCAACAGAGATGCCGTCAGATAGAAGTCTATATCCCACCTCCCCAACGCGGCTGGCCGGTCACGATCGTCAAGGCGACTCGGCGGCAGGTGTCTCCACCGGCTCCTCCATTGCAGGCTCTTCTTCCAATGGAAGTGGTTCGAACGTCGTGATGACTAACACTTGTTCCAACCGTGAAAAGTCCAGCACCGGCCGGACGACAGCGGCCTGAAACAGAGCGTAGTCCATTTGTTCCACCTGGGCGACCTGCCCGATTACCAATCCCTTGGGCAACATGCCCCCCAGACCGGACGTCAACACGATGTCTCCCTCAGTGACCACGGCATCTTGCAGCAGGTATTCCATCCGCAATGTGCCGTCGGGTTGTCCCACCACCAGGCCGGTAGCCCGCGAACTCTGGAGCAACGCCGCCACGGCACTTTCTCGGTCGGTGATTAACTGGACTTTGGCTGTGCGTGGGGCAACCTCGGAGACGCGACCGATCAGGCCGGCCCCACCGCTGACAACCGGCATGCCCACCTGGACGCCCTGTTGTGCTCCTACGTTGATGGTGATGTAGCGGAGATATGGATTGGGTTCTGCGCCGATCACGTCGGCGCAGGCGAACGTTTCACAGGCTTCTTTGCCGATTACGTCCGCTCCCAGAGGGGTGGAGATGGGGTACTCGCTCACGAAGTTGAGTAATGCGCGTAGTTGTTGTACTTCTGCCTCGTACTCGCGTAGACGGATGTTTTCCAAGGTCAACTCGTCTACCCTCGCCCGCAGTTCCTTGACTTCGGCTTGCAGTTCCTCAACATCTGGACGGGGTTGAAAAGGACTGCCGATCATACGTTTTGCGCCCGCCATGATACGTTGCAGCGGGTCGAGCACATAATGAAAACCGGTCTTTACAGGTGCAAGCAGGCCAGCCTCGTCTGCAATCAGCAATACGAGCGCTAAAACAATCAACGCTAGTGGTAGCCAGGGACGACGCGGAGGTTCCCTCATAGCTTTGCTTCACCGTTTTGCGTTACGTTGTACAAGATGCTATGCAAGACGACGTACACAGTGGTGTGCTTGTCGTAATAGCCGTGTTCGTGCTTTACACAGTCTATAGCGTCGGCATCCGGCAGTGGATCAAAAGTCCGATCGGCGCGGTCGCCGGTCCTCGGTGCTGACCAGAACATCCCGCAGGGTATCGAGCGATTCCAGCACCTTGCCGGCCCCGCGAGCGACACAGGTCATTGAATCCTCGGCTACCCAGGCACGCATGTTCGTCTCCTCGCTGACGCGCTCCGCCATGCCCTTTAACTGAGCACCGCCCCCGGCCAGACAGATGCCGGTCTCCATCAGGTCAGCTACCAACTCCGGCGGCGTTTCGTCCAGCACATCTTTGATCGCTTCCATCACCAGCCCCACGGAGCCACTCAGCGCTTCGCGAATTTCGATACTGCTGATCTCGATCTCCTCCGGCAGGCCGGTCACCAAGTTGCGCCCGCGAAGTGTCATCGTCAACTCCTCGGGAAGCGGATACGCCGATCCAATTGTCATCTTGACCCGCTCGGCCATCCGTTCACCGATGGACAGGTTGTATTTTTGACGGGCGTATTGCATTACATCCTCGTCCATCTCGTCACCGGCCACTCGCAGCGAGCGGCTGACGACGATCCCGCCCAGACAGAAAACGCCCACTTCGGTGGTGCCGCCACCGATGTCTACCACCATACACCCCCGCGCCTCGGTGACCGGCAGCCCGGCCCCAATAGCGGCGGCTATCGGTTCCTCAATCAGGTACGCCTCTCGAGCGCCGGCAGAGATTGATGCGTCGTAAACCGCTCGCTTTTCGACTTCCGTGACGCCGCTGGGAATGCCGACGACAACACGGGGACGTGGAAATGGGAGTAACAATTGACTGTGGGCCTTCTCGATGAAGTAACGCAACATCGCTTCGGTGATGTCGAATTCGGAGATGACGCCATCGCGTAACGGACGGATGGCAACGATGTTCGCCGGGGTCCGTCCGACCATCTCTTTGGCTTCAGCCCCTATGGCCAGCGGACGCCGGGTGTTGTGATCAATCGCCACCCACGATGGTTCATTGATTACGATCCCTTTGCCTCGTACATAGACCAATGTATTAGCTGTGCCCAGGTCAATACCGATATCCAGTGAAAACAATCCTAGAAATGCATCTATGGGATTGAACACGCGCGACTCCTGTTGGTTTCAAGCGTTTTTTAGGCTCATTCCGCCAATGGGCGGGCTTATGTGATCGGCTCTACACGGATTCGAGTGGTAGGGACGAGCCTCCCGCAGGATGAGGACGCCTGATCCCTGGCAAACTGCCCCGTTTGCCGCAGTTTTTGCGTCGGCCAAGCCTGTATGAACCTGCGGGAGGCTGGCTTACCCTATACGAATCCACGTTGCCCCTTGTGCTCAAGACAAGTTCAAAGTCTTACCAAGCGTAATTACTCAGACTACTTCTGTTAGCGATTGAAATCGCCTCTGGAGGGCTTGCAGCCAAGCGTCCACCTGCGTGGGCGCGTCTGTCCACGCAGGTGGACAGCCAGCTTTAGCTCCTCAGGCGCGGTTTCAACCGTGGCCTGAATAGTAACTACCAAGCTATGATTATACCATGAATCGAAAATGGGCGGAAATTGGAGCCTGTGGTGGGGTATAGTTCAAAATAA
>CAZXVB010000219.1:0-5587 GCA_964643875.1 uncultured Anaerolineales bacterium
TGCCTTCAAAAACCAAGTGTTTTGGCATCGAAAATGGCAACCTGCGGGAGGGTTGTCCACTTTCCAACTGAAATGAAACGCACCCGTTAGAAATTAAGTCAAGGAGGTGCTTGTGGTTTCTCCAGACCTGCTGGAAATCCTGCGCTGTCCCTACTGTGTAAGTGGAGAGACTCGTAAACCGGGGGACGACCCCGGTCGGTTGACGTTGGTCCACGATTGTTGGTTAGTCTGCCAGGAACCGGACTGTGGCCGCAAATATCCCATTCGGGACGACATCCCGGTTATGTTGATCGAAGAAGGAGAACGGTGGATTCAAATTGCGGTCGAGGACCTGCCGGTCCCTCCGCCAGCCGAGTGACAGTTCCCGCTTGACGGAGGTGACGCACCTATGGTGCTTCAGTGGCGGGTGATCCTACTGGCTGCACTGGCCGTGGTGACGCTGTTGGCCGGGCTGGTAGTATCCCTTTTGCCGGACTCACAAGAAGGGCCGATCCTCTACCGTCTTGATGAGCAGCACGCCGTCAGTGCCATAGACCTGCTAAGTATGATATTGCTAGTCATTGGCTCCCTCTTTTCTTGGAGCGCCGGGCTGTTGTGGCAGCGGAGGATGTATGCTCCCTGACCAACCGGGCACATACGCCTTGTTGCTCCACGTGGCCGCGACGGGCGATAACCGTTGGATCGAGATCGGGCGGATGGGACGATTCCCTTTGACAACTGGCTGGTACGTTTACGTCGGGAGTGCACGGGGTAGCGGCGGATTAGCGGCCCGTGTAGGCCATCATCTGCGCCCATCCCAATCCTGTCACTGGCATATAGACTATCTGCGGGCCGCAAGCCGCCCTGTGCTGGTCTGGTATACAACAGACCCAGAGCGAGAGACGGCGGGTAGAAGCGAAATTCAAAAGCTCGAATGTCTATGGGCGCAGGCTCTCACCCAGTTGCCGGGAGCGACGATACCCATCCCTCGTTTTGGCGCTTCGGACTGCCGTTGTCCAGCCCACTTGTTTCGCTACCCAACGCCGCCTGCGCTCGCTCCTTTTGCCCGCATAACCGGCAGCGCCATTCAGTGCGCTCACATCCGGCCTGCTTCCCAGTAGGACATATCCAAAATCCCACCCCAACAAGCGTTAGACGTATGCTTATCAACATCCTGGGGTAGGGACAGAACTTGCTTCTGTCCACAAGGGCAATCGCATTGACAGGAGTAACAGAGTGGGAATGACAGAGTGAACGAGATAAAAAACGCCGCCCCCTGGCAACACTTCCTGGCGTGTATCGCGTTGGGAAATGATGCACAGACCGAACAGGCTGCCCAGGCCCTGGGGAAGGAAGGAGACATCCTCCTGCCGAACCTGGCGGCCTTGTTGGCCCACAGCGACCCAGACCGACGCTGGTGGGCGGTGCGCGCCCTGGCCGCCGTGGGGACGCCGGCCGCATACGACCGGATCGTGACCGCGCTGGAGGACTCAGAGGCAGATGTACGAGCCGCCGCTGCCCAGGGACTGGGGGAGCTGGGAGAACAGGGGCTGACAACGCCGGCGGCCATCTCGGCATTGGTCCGCTGCCTGGACGACTCCTCGCCCCTCGTGGCCCGTATCGTCGCCGACGGCCTGGCCCGCATTGGGGAGCCGGCTGTACCGGCGCTGATCGCCGCGCTCCAGTCGGCGTCCACGCCGGTACGGGCCGGCGCAGCGCGGGCCTTGTCCATCATCCAGCCAGAGAAGGCCGTGCCGGCCCTTTGCGCCGCGCTCAATGATCCCAGCGCCATCGTCACGTACTACGTCGAAGAGGCATTGGAACGGATGGGAGTGGGGTTGATTCTGTTCGCACCGCACGCCTCCTGATCGTCCCGACCCCCGAGGCGACGCTAAGGGAAGAGGGGGGAGGTTCCTCCCGGCCTGGGTATGACGTCTTGCACTGGTTGGCGGAGAACAAAGAATTTATAATGGGGCAAGAAGCATTCAAAAGTTATCAGGGGGGAGTATGACCGATCCACGTTTAGAAACATTGGCCCAATGGCGTCAAGAGGCACTGAAAGGCGGCGGGCCGGAGCGGGTCGCTCGACAGCACAAGAAAGGCAAACTGACAGCACGAGAACGGATCAGCTTGTTGTTGGATGATGGCACATTCCACGAGTTGGAGCCGTTCGTTACAGCCCGTCCGGACGAGATGGGTTTGTTGACCGAACGTTACCCCGGTGACGGCGTCATCACAGGCTACGGCCAGGTGAACGGACGGACCGTCTACCTGTACGCCCAGGATTTCACCGTGTTGGGAGGCACACTGGGAGAGATGCATGCCCAGAAGATTTGCCGGGTGATGGACCTGGCGTTGCGCAACGGCACACCCATCATCGGCCTGATTGACTCCGGCGGTGCACGCATCCAGGAAGGCGTCCGCGCCTTGCATGGCTACGGTGAGGTCTTCCGTCGCAACGCAACGGCCTCTGGCGTCATCCCACAGATCTCGGTGATGTTAGGACCATGCGCGGGCGGTGCTTCCTACAGCCCGGCGATGACGGATTTCATCATCATGGTGAGAAAGCAAAGCTTCATGTTCATCACCGGTCCCGACGTAGTACGAGCAGTGACCGGCGAGCAGGTGGATGTGGAAACCCTGGGGGGAAGCCGGGTACATAACACCATCAGTGGCGTGGCGCACTTCGATACCGAGAGCGAAGCGGAAGCACTGGCGATCTGTCGCCAATTGCTCTCCTACCTCCCCTCCAACAACGTGGAAAATCCCCCTCACATCGAATCCACCGACGATCCGTGGCGGATGGACCAGGAGTTGAACGACATCGTGCCATTAGATGATACTGTCCCATACGACATGCGGGACGTGCTCCATCGCGTAATGGACCAGGGTACCTTCCTTGAGATACAATCCAACTGGGCGCCAAACGCCATCATTGGGTTCGCCCGTCTAGGCGGACACGCCGTGGGAATCGTCGCCCAGCAACCGATGGTTATGGCCGGTGTGATGGACATCAATTCATCGGACAAGATTTCGCGCTTCGTGCGCTTCTGCGATTGCTTCAATCTCCCTATCATCACATTCGTAGACTCGCCGGGCTTTCTGCCAGGGGTCGCCCAAGAACACGGGGGAATCATTCGTCATGGAGCCAAGACCATTTACGCCTACATCGAAGCCACCGTGCCTAAAATCTCGATCATTACCCGCAAGGCGTATGGAGGGGCCTACGTGGCGATGAGCAGCAAGGGACTGGGCACCGACATCAACTACGCCTGGCCGTCGGCCGAAGTCGCCGTGATGGGGCCAAGCGGCGCAGCAAACATCCTCTATCGCAAAGAGATCAACCAGGCAGAGGACCCAGCAGCGCTCCATGCCCGTCTGGTGAAAGAATACCGAGAAAAGTTCGCTAACCCCTATCGAGCAGCAGAGGCAGGTTTCATAGACGACATCATCGAACCCCAGCAGACTCGCCCCAAACTGATCACAGCGCTGGGTGCTTTGCGAGAACAATTCCGCCCCTTGCCACCCAAGAAGCACGGACATATGCCCACCTAATCAGTCCTGCGGGAGAGTCAAAATGTTGGATAGCGTGGAGAGAGAATAAAGATGGACTTGTTACAACGCGCACTGCAAATCACCGGCATCGGAATGGGGCTGACCTTTGGGGCGATTGGCGTACTGGTCGGGGCAATGGTATTGCTCACCCACTGGGTCAGAGAAGCACCAGCAAGCAAAAGTGCCCCTTCCCTAGACGGCCTGTCGGGCGCTATCCCGCCCAGCGAATCCCTGGCAGAATGTGAATTGGCGGCCGCCGTAGCGGTCTCCGTGGCGCTGGCCCAGGCCGCACGACGCGCACATCCAACGCACGCCTGGCATGCCACCTCGCCGAAGGAAGGACTCAGTCCCTGGCAAGCGTACTTTCGCGGCCAACAACTCGAACAACAAAAGACGCACCAGACATTGCGCTGGTAAGCCTACTCCGTCGGCCCCCCGGTGCAACGCGCTGACGGAGACGATACAGACAGGCAACTCAAAATGACAATTTATCGGGTTACAGTAGGAGATAAGGAATATCAAGTCGAGATCGAGGACGTGAACGCCCAACCGGTGCGGGCCATAGTCAACGGGCGAGTTGTCCAGGTATGGGTACCACCGCAAACGGGCGCAACAGCGCCTTCTGCCGCGCCTCCGGCGTCGTCACAGAGAGTCTCACTCCCACCGACTTCGGTGAGCGTGGCTCCCATAGCAGCCGCCCAGCCGGGGCAAGTCTCAGACCAAGAGGTCCGAGCGCCTATGCCCGGCACAATCGTCAGCGTGGAGGTACAGCCAGGGGATACCGTGGAGGTCGGGCAAGACCTGTGTATCCTTGACGCAATGAAGATGAACAACCGGATTCGGGCCTCTCGGGCCGGAACCGTGAATGCCGTCCACGTCCAGGCCGGGCAACAGGTCCAATACGGCGACCTGTTGGTGACACTGGCATAAGAAACCAATGACAGCACTAATCACGGCCCTGCTCCGACAACAGACACAATGGCTGGAAGACCCCGATTGGTCGTTGGCCCACTTCACCTTCACAGCCGATATGACGACTCTGCGCAGCGCGTGTCACTTTGTCTGTTCCGATGGTCACATCGTGGCGCGTTACATGGCATTGCCCTTTGCGGCCATCGCATTCTACGGCCACACCCCGGAGATGTTGCACCGACTGACTGACCGGGTGGTCTCATCGGACAAGCCGTTCTACATGCTGCTCAACGAGAGACAGGCCCGGCTGGCGGAGCAGACATTTATCATCGAAGAAATCACACCGGAGTGGCAGATGCTTTTCGAGGCGGACCCGGCGTCGTTGGAGGCGGGGAACGCCATTCCCCTCACAGCCGACGATCTACCGGCGATACACGCACTGGCGGAGCAAGCTGGCCTGACGGCACTGGAGAATAATCCGCTGCGGCTGGGACCGGCCTTTGGGGTATGGGACGATTCCAACCAGACGTTGGTCGGCGTTGGCACGACACGCCTGTCACTACCGGGCTGGGCGGAGATCGGCAACATCGCCACACATCCCGACCATCGTCGCCGTGGGTATGGCCGGCAGGTGGTCGCGGCGCTGGTGCAGGCCCACCTCGACGCCGGCCGGCGGGTGTTTTTGATGGTCTACCAGACGAACACAGCAGCGATCCAATTGTACGAAAGCATGGGGTTTGCGCGGGTGCGACCGATGTTTCTATTACGCTGTCGGTTGCGGCAAACGTGAGAGCCGAGCAATCATTCAAGCGCGAACAAGCGCAGACCGGCAATCTCATTTTCTTACTGTACAACAGTACAACAGCTCTAATCAATAGGGTGTGTTTCAACTGAATTGGGGACCCTCCCGCAGGTTGAGCTATGCGCGGATTTGCCTTCAAAAACCGAGTGTTTTGGGGGATGGTTCATCATTGGTTGACACTTTGCGTTACGCACCGGATGCCGCCCGATTGAAATCGGCCTCTTTGGGCGCTTTGCGCCGCGCGTCGGCCTACGCCGACGCGCTGGTCGGCGCAGGCCGACCACTGGCCGCAGGCCCTACAGGCTGACTTTCAGTCAGCGCAGGCAGCCGATTTCTTGA
>CAZXVB010000220.1:0-5571 GCA_964643875.1 uncultured Anaerolineales bacterium
TACATGGAACAACAAGCCGTCGGCCTCCAACCAGGGCGATCCATCGTCCGGTTACGACATAGGCTGGATGAGCTGGGACGTCACGAACATCGTCCAGGGCTGGGCGTCGGGCGTGCTGCTCAACCATGGTATTCTACTGCGTCCGGGCAGCGGCGAGTACGGCGCAGCCGACTTTTTCACGCGCGACAGTTCCGCCGTGCCGCGACTCACCATCTACTACGAGTCGGCTCCCTGCGAACCGGCCACCGACGTCAACATCAGCGGGCCGACCCAGGGCATCACCGACACGACCTACACCTTCGCGGCCACGGTCTCGCCGCCTACCGCCTCCCCGCCGTTCACCTACACCTGGTATGCCAGCCAACATAGCAAGCGGGTCACGACCACGAGCAGTATCAGCAGCACCGCTTCCTACGTCTGGACCACGAGCGGCATGAAGAAGATTTCAGTCCTCGTCCAGAACTGCGATAGCTCCATCACGGCCACACACAACATCACCATCGAGACACCCTCGCCCACTTGCAGTGTGCCGATGACCAAGATTAGCGTCGCCGGCCCCACCGGCGGCATCACCGGCACGGCTTACACCTTCACCACCACCGTCTTCCCGTCCAACGCCACACCCCCGTTCACCTACACCTGGCAGACGACCGAGCAGAGCGACGTGCAGCGAACGGGCAGCTACACTCAGACCGCCGTCACTTTCACCTGGGACGCGCCGGGTAGAAAACGTATCATCGCCACGGCCGGCAACTGTGGCGGAGACTTTGTGACCTACCGCTACATTGATATCCTGGCTCACTCACAACTGCCCGATCTGACCATCAGCAGCGCGTGGTACGAGAGCGACTATCCCCGCGTCGGCTACCTGATCGAGAACGCGGGCGGCAGCACGGCCGCGGCCGGACACGTGACCGGTATGTACCAGGGCGTCACCCCCCTGGCCACGGACACCGTCACCTATACTCTCCAGGCAGGAGCGATCCGGGCCGGCTACCTCGATCAGGAGTGGGAATTACCGCCGCCGGCCGTGTCGGGCCTCGTCAAACTGTGCGCCGATGACACGGACGTCATCGTCGAGGGAGACGAAGATGACAACTGTTGGGAAGAGTGGTGGCCCGCCGACCTCAAACTGCCGGAGATCATCTCCGGGCCGACGGTGCTGACGACCACCGAGCACACGGCGGTCATCGCCTGGCAGACGGACGAGCCGTGCAGCAGCCGCGTGGACTACAGCCGCTGGCGCTACATGACTCCCTCCTCCACATCCGACCCCGCCTACGAGACTGACCATCAAATCACCCTGACCGGGCTGGAGAACGGCAGCACCTACTACTACCAGGTCTTCGCCAGCGACGAGTCCGGCAACGAGGTCAACAGCGCCGAGCAGACCTTCGAGACGCTGACGCCCGGCGGCGACCCCCCGGCAATCGAGAGCATCGGCCTCGCCGAGTATCCCGCCGCCTACTACGAGTTTTATACCGCGTGGGCGGACCTGGCCTCCGCCGATTACGTGGATCGCGTCGAATTCTACCTCGACGGCGCGCTGCTCGGCACCGACTACGAACCTGTCACCCCTGGGGGCGGCGGCTCGCCCCGCTACGAAGTCCACTTTTCCCCGCACGCCGAGGGCATGACGCGGGCGGATTTCTTCCAGCCGCACACGCTGGAGGCCAGAGCGTTCAGCATCCAACAAGTGATGAGCACCAAATCCGACACGGCCAGCCCGCCCGGCCAGATGGAGGCGGATGTCACGATCGTGTCCCCCAACCCGGACCACAACGTCTACATTGACGCCGACGTTGCGCCGGCAGGCACGGCGCTCAACGTTACCGTGCGGGCCTCCGAGTACGAATGGGGCTGCACCTACACGGGCTTCTCGGAGCAGAACCCGCCCGGCATCCCCGTCGTCATGTGCGATGACGTGGAACAGGCCGCGGAACAGATCGAGCTTTTCTTCGACGACCAATCGGCGGCCACTTACTCCCTCGCCGCCGGCGAGTTTCTCCATACTTTCGACCTCGACCTGACGGGCGAACCCCTCGGCGACCACACACTGCGCGTCGTCGCTCGCACCAGCGAGGGGAACACGGTAGAGACCAGCCGCGACTTCTCCATCGTCCGCGGACAGCCCAGCCTGGAGTTCGAGCGCCAGGTCACCAGGAACGACAACGTCTTCGAGGTGGCCCTGACCATCGAAAACGCCGGCGCCGGCACCGCGTACCTGGATTTCATCTGGGACATCGCGGCGGGCTTCCAGGTCATCGAAGGCTCGACCGCCAAGGGGCTTTACGCGGTCAGCCAGGCCAGCGGCGACTATACCATCAAGGGCCGTGACTATGCTGGCGACGAGCGGCTGATAGAGATCGAGTTCTTCGACGGCGGCGACGACTACATCACCCTGCCGCCGGGCGAATCGTTCACGGCCGAGTACACCCTGGTGCCGATATTGTACGAAGACCCGATAGACCGGGGCATCGGCTACACGGCCGACCCCACCACTCAATCCTACGTCCAATACTCCGACGCGACGGACACCTACGCAGAGTACTTTGTCGTCCACGGGAGCACGGTGAACGATCCGGAGGCCGGCATCGCCTCCCGCCCGCTGGACAGCGCGTTCATCGCCGCCTGCGCGGAGGCGGACTACCTGCTGGTCACCTCTCCCCTCAGGCTGACCACGCATGCTGCCGACATAAACTGGCGAGTTTCCGAGGGCGACCAACGCGAACAGAGCAGATTGCTTTCCAGGATGGCGGAATTGGCCTCTTTGCAGAACGGCGTGCTCGCCTTCCTCTCCTCGTCCGACCCGGCGACGCTCGATGCGCTGCTGGAGCCAGGCGGCATGTGGGCGGACGCGCTCCATCCCAACTTCCGACAGGCCGGGACCGGATATGTCCTGTTCGTGGGCGAGAGCGAGATCGTCCCCACGCAAAGCGGCGGGTACGGCGTGGATTACAGCGACCTGCGGTACGCCAGCACCGTCGGCGCGGCCCGGCCGGAACTCGTTCTGGGGCGCGTCGTGGGCAACGATATGGGCACCCTGCGGAAGGTCCTGGAAGCCAGCGTCACCTTCCACCGCCTGGGCTACAACTTCGACCGCTCCGATGCGGTGCTCGTCAGCGGCCGGGGGGAGGGCGAAGGCACCTTCTGGAACGATGTGAAGGCCGTGTCGAACATCATTGACGATGAGTTCACTGTGACCAAAATACGCTGGAAAAATCACCCAGGCAACTACCTTGGGGTCCTTGCGGATGCAACGCCGAATCAGGATGTCATCATGTACAGGGGGCACGGCAATGCTGGTGTGTGGAAGAAAAATGGTGAGGGGATTAACGTCTATGACGTAGCGTCGCTCGACTTTGGCTCCGCCCGCCCCTTCGTTTTCGCGCTGGCCTGCACCACGGGCGATTACGAAGGCAACGGCGATTATAGCATGGCCGATGCCTTCTTGAGACAGGGCGCAGCGGTCTACATCGGGTCGGTGGAAACATCCAGCCGCAGCCGGAACTCGAACGCAGCCAGAGGATTCTTCAATCGCTGGGACGCCGCCCGTTCCATCGGCGACGCCCTCAACGACCTGATGCGGGACAAGTGGGGGGATTCCTCGTGGCTGTGGACCAATTCGACGAGTTGGGAACGGTGGATCTATGACTATCAACTCTTTGGAGACCCCAGGTTTGGAGCGACATCGGCGCAGTCTGCCGCAGCCCAATCCTTCCGACCGGACTCGGACCTGGCGCTACAGGGACAAACCACGCTCCAGGTCCTCATCCCCGATTTCGACGTCACCGCGATGGACGACGGTTGGGACGACGTGCGCATCCCCGGCGGCGATGTGCTGGCCGACGAAGGTGAATACCGGGTGCCCTACTGGTCGGTCACTCTGAACTACACCCAGGGACAGCGGGTGCAAGACGTGGCGCTGACCGCCCGTACCGGCCTGGTCATCACGACGGGCCTGAACATTCCGACGGCCACGTTCCAACTCGACTCCCCCGCTCATCCCGACCTCTCCCACGGCGTCGTCGCCACCGACACCGTGGACCCGAACGACAACTGGTACCCGCACGTCGAGGACGGGTATCGCTGGATAGTCTCCGAAAACCCCGACGGCAGCACAGACCTGAAGATCATCGTCTACCCCTTCCTCTACAACCCCCAGACCACCGATGCCCGCTTCTACCGGGATTTCACCTTCGACATCCAGGTCGTCACCTCGACCGTCGAGATCGTGGGGCTGGAGACCGACGAGCGCACCTACTCCCAGGGAGACCCGGTCTCGATTGATCTGCTCGTGCAGAACTCCGGGGCAGCGCAGGACGTGATCGTCGGCGGAGTCGTGCGGGATACGTCCGACGCGCCGGTGGCCGGGCTGCCCCTGCGCACGCTACACAACCTGGCAGGGCCGGCCTCCTTCACGCTCGAATGGGATAGCGCCGGCGTCGCGCCGGGCGATTACTACGTCGAGGTGGAATTGTGGGACGACGAGGGGCACGTGCTCGATAGAGGGATGGAGGACTTCACGCTCGGCGTCATCTCCGGCGCGGTCACTTCCTTCGCCGCCACACCGACCCATTTCCAGGTTGGGGACAGTATCAGCGTCTCGATGGCCTTCAGCAACACCGGCGACGTCCCCATCACCGGCACGGCGGTCATCAGGATTCAGAATGCCGAGGGCCTGACCACCACCGCCGAGTTCACCCACACCATCGTCAACCTGGCCCCCGCCAACGCCGTCGCCTTCGACGATCTCTGGGATACCGCCGGTGTGGCCGAGGGCGACTATCGCATCCTGGGATATGTAAAGTACAACGGCACAGCGTCGGAAGCGAAACAGGTCACGGTGAGCACCCGCGCCCACATCTACCTGCCGCTTGTCCTGAGGCACTGAAGGGCCGGTGTTGCAGAATCGGTGAGTGAATAGAGGAGGAATCGAAAATGAAATCGGTAGACATTCCCATCGTGGATGGCAAATACCAGGTCGTCTTTCCCGAAAAGTGCGTCTACTGTGGCGCGCCCAAAGAGGTGGACGAGACAGTCCTGGCCAGCAGAAAACTGACGCCCCGGCGCACACTCCACGTGACCGTCACCGTGCCGTACTGCACTCAGCACTATCGGGCGGCCAGGCGAAACGCGCGGATTCTGGTCGCCGCGTTCGTGAGTCTCTTCCTGTTCAGTTGCTGTGTGTTGTTCTCGATCACGACCAGCATCAAGCGCGATCCGCCGGTCGGGTTGATGGTCGGCCTGGGCGTGGTCGCGCTGGGGTTGGCCTACGGTGGCAAGTTGCTGCTGCGCAGGGCGCTTTCCCGCTCCATCCCAACGATGGGTGATATGATGCGCGGAGACAATCTGGGGTTGGCAATCGTGCCGGGGTACGAAGACATCACCTTCACCTTCACCAACGACCAGATCGCCGAGGAGTTCGCCCGCCTGAATGGGCAAAGCGTAAAAGAGTGGTGAAGCGTGAAACGTGAAGCGTGAAACGTGAAACGTGAAGCGTGAGAAGAAGGGAGGTGGTGATGTTCAAATTCTTCAAGGCCATATCCGGGGACTACGCGCGTTCCTTGC
>CAZXVB010000221.1:0-5562 GCA_964643875.1 uncultured Anaerolineales bacterium
AAGATGTTGGGTAGTGTGTCATACGTTATCTTGCAGGTGGGAGAAAGTGGAGTAGAATAGGTGGGCGGGCGGGTGGGAGGGTCAAAATGTCGGGTAGCGTGAGGTAAGTACGTAAATGGGAGTGTGGGGGGTGAACAGTATCAAGCTATGGGGCGGATTTTTCCTTTCTGTGGGGATCGGAGTGCTGGGGTATCGCCGGGGGGCGTTGAACAGGAGCGGGGTGCTAGGGGCGATTTTGACCGGCACTTTGATCTTTGGGTGGGGTGGTTGGGATTGGGGCTTGTTGTTGATCGCTTTCTTCGTTTCCTCCAGTTTTCTTTCTTTCTACCGGGCCGGCGATAAGGTCGGACTGGCGGAAAAGTTCTCCAAAGGCCATCGGCGTGATTGGGGACAGGCGTTGGCCAATGGCGGTCTGGCCGCGCTGTTGGCCATCTGCTCGGTGCTCTGGCCCGATTCGCTCTGGTTCATTGCGGCGGCTGGCGCATTGGCTGCTGTCAACGCTGACACTTGGGCTACCGAGTTGGGGGTTTTGAGCCGCCGCGCTCCACGTTTGATCACCACCGGTCGCCCGGTCGAGGTCGGTACGTCCGGGGGGATCACGGGCCAGGGAACCCTGGCGACGGTAGGCGGAGCCTTCTTTATCGGCGGGATGGGTACGCTCGCGACGTGGGTAGGGGGAGCCGACGCTGCGAGCGGCGGACGGATTTTGCTGGCGGCGACGGTGGGCGGCGTGGTCGGCTCGCTGTTCGATAGCTTGATGGGCGCTACTGTGCAGGCCATTTACTGGTGTGATACCTGCCAGAAGGAGACGGAGCGGCGGATACATCGCTGTGGCAGCGAAACTCGACAGGTGCGCGGCCTTTCGTGGATGAACAATGACGTGGTCAATTTCCTGGCGTCGCTCGCAGGGGCCGCCAGTGCGGCCGGCATCGGAGCGCTCTGGCAATGAACCCGGCCCGCGTGGTGATCCTCGACATAGATGGGCTGCGTCGGGACGTTTTTCAAGCCCTGTTGGCTGCCGGCTACTTGCCATACATCGAACAGATAGTTGGGGGGGCGACCGGGGAAACGGCCTGTTCGGTGGATGCGCTCAGCACAGCTCCGTCCATCACCTTCGCGGCACAGGCCAGTATCTTTACCGGGCAACATCCAGGGCGGCACGGTATCGCCGGCAATGAGAGCTTTGACCGCCTGGGACGCATGTCGGCCGGCCGGCCGCGACATTTTGCGTTCGATATTGGAGATACATTGGCCGCCGACGATGCCGTGCGCGTCTTCACAGATGGGTTAGCTTCGCGTTTCCTGCGCATCGAAACCCCCACCCTGTACGAGAGTGCCAAGCGGTATGGATGGGAGGCTGCCGTTTTTTACCATATGCTCGCTCGGGGGGCCGAGGTATGGTATCCTCCCGGCGTGCTGGAGATCGCCCGTTTCACCAAGGGGAAAGGCAGCATCGGCCTGGAGGCCGGCCGATACGACGCCGGGATGTTGGAGCGTCTCATCGCTTACCTGGATGCCGGCCATCATCCCCGCTTGTTGACGGCGTACTTCATGGGGCTGGATCACCACAGCCATCTCCACGGCCCGGCCAGTCAGCCCGATTACCTGCGTACTGTGATTGATCCCCAGGTGGGACGGCTGCTGGCGGCGTTAGAACGCCATCAGATGCAGACGGAGACATTGTTCGTGTTGATCAGCGATCACGGCCAGGTCTCCGCGATCCCCGACGACCGGCATTCGATTCGCCTGGGCTTCCCGTTCGACCGGGAGTTGTCCCGTTTTTTTGAAGCGTTGGGTCTGGATGTTCACGATATCCCTGGAGAAGACCCAGCCTGTGACGCCGTGGTGGGAATGAACGGTGGACTGGCCCACGTCTATCTCCAACATCGGGCCGGTCGGTGGGCCGATCCCCCTCGCTACAGCGAGGATGTGCTGCCGGTCGCCGAGGCGTTTTACGAGATGAACCTCTCTGGGCGATATGTGCCGGAACTGGCAGGTTGTTTGGACCTGATTCTGATACGGGATGCGGAGCGTATGGGCTGGTCGGGCGAGTACCGCGTCTATCTGGGGAATGGAGGCACCCAGTCCCTGGCCGATTACGTGGCCGCTCACCCAGAGTTGGGATACGCCGATCCGGTTGCTCGCATCCGGCAAGCCGCCTCGGCAATGACGGGCGATCTGATTTTGTTGGCCAATGGGCGAGAGGGGTTCTATTTTGGCCGTTCGACCCAGGGAGTTCACGGCGGGTTGTTGTCTGCCGAGTCGGAGGTCGTGTTCACACTGGCGTATCCCGGTGGGGGCCGCGATGAGATCGCCCGCCTGCGGGAGGTCGTCACCACGGAGATCACCGACCGGTGCGCTGTTGAAGGTGGGCGGCAGCCCAGCGTCGCCGATCTGGTTCCCATTTTGATGGCCTTCATTGCAGAGGTAGAGACATAGAATCGGTAGGGCGGTAGAAGGGCAATTCGCTTCCTTCGTTACCCGACATACTGATCGGTAACCCTCCCTCAGGTTTGCTTCTGAACCTGCGGGAGGGTCAAAATGTCGGGTAGTGAGTTCGCTTCCTACCACACAGTTAAGTCCAGGAGGAAACCAATGTCGTATTTTAGTGTGGATCGTCTACCGGCGACGGAGATGTTACCCGGTGTCTTGCGCCGGGCGGTCTATCTTGAGCATGTGATGCTGACATTCTTTGAGTTCACGCCGGGGAGTGTGGTGCCGGAACACAGCCATCCCCACGAGCAGATCAGCTATGTTCTCCAAGGGGCGCTAGAGTTCACGCTGGGGGAGGAGACCCGCGTCATACGGGCCGGGGAGGGGGTCTGTTGTCCACCCAACGTGCCCCATAAAGCCACCGTCCTGGACGAATCCGCGGTCGTGATTGACGCCTGGTATCCCATCCGTGAGGATTACAAGTAGGCGAGGGGGGATGACTGAGCCGCATACCGGCGGTTGTGGACGACGTCTGGTTTTGTTCCTGATCGCCATTGGGGGATTGACTTTGCTGGCTGCGATCTTCTGGGGGGAGGAGTACCTGCGGGGGGTGTTGCCCCGGCCATTCCCCGACTTCCCTACCTCCGCCCCCTACGCGCCGTGGTCCACGCCCCTCGCGGCGACCGACTTCGATTTTCCGCTTCAGCCGTCCGCCAGCTACGGTCCCTACGTCCAGGGGCAGACGGGGCCATTAGCCGTGGATACCCGCTACGATGTGCAGAACCCGGCCTTGGGCGACCGACACAACTGTTTCCAGGATGTCCACGGTGCACCGGTGCCCTTCAGTCAGCTCTACCACGCGGGCGTAGACCTGTTTGCGTTGGACGACGCCGGTCATGTGGTGTGGGGGCTGGCCAAACACGCCCCTGTCTATGCGGTCGCAGATGGGATCACCGTATTCGTGGTGGACGCCGGCAGCGATGGACATGTCGTCGGCGTCGAACACCACTTGCCGGACGGGGGGCTGGTTTACTCTGTCTACTGGCACGTGACCCAGGTCCAGGTGACCCCAGGGCAACCGGTGAGCCGAGGGCAGATCATTGCGGCGGTCTACGATATGGGTGCCAACAGCCACCTCCATTGGGAGATGCGCACGTTCCTCGATGGGACACACATATTCCCACCCGGTACGGCCGGCGCGCGGGGAACTTGCAACCGACAGATCATCGGGGTGGGCTACACCTGGGATGACGATCCGCTGCGGGCGCATCCCGGATTCTATGGCTACCTCGACCCCATCCAGTTCGTCCAAAACCGGTAAGGACTATCGAATCGAACGGCGGCCCTCCCGCGGGTCGAATGCCCGAACCTGCGGGAGGGTGGATTGTTGCTGTGCTGTGGATCAGCGAAACGAAAAGAACTGCTCGAACTGGATGGTATATCCACGTGGATGGTACTCGCCGGTGAGGGTGTCGAGTACGTATTCGCCGCTGTATGTCCCTTGGGCGATATTCCCCAGGGCCTCCACGAAAGTATCAATCTCTTCCTGGGTGTTGTAAATCCCCAGGCTGGCCCGCACTGCGCCGGGGATGTTGGAACGGTCATGGCGCTCGATGTCTGCCTGATAGCGAGCTGCCTCCTGGGGGGAGACCTGCAACAGTTCCAACAGATATGGGTGAGCGCAGAAGCATCCGTGACGCACCCCAATACCGTATTCGTGTCCCAGTACGGCGGCGACCAGCGCGTGCGGAACGCCCTCCAGGACGAAACTGACCACACCGAGACGGTCTGGCGAGGTGCCCGCCGGGTCGGGTGGTACTTCGCTGCTGCCCAGCACGTGTACCCTCGGTACTTCTCCAAGCCGGCCCAGCAGGTAAGCTGTCAGAGTCGTTTCGTGTTTTTCCAGCATGGGCCAACTGAATTCCTCCAAGGTCTGTGCGGCTACGCCCAACGCCACGGCCCCTACCACGTTTGGGGAGCCGGCCTCGTCCCGCTCTGGCGGTTCGGTCCACACCGTCCGCTCCAGCGTCACGATATCAATCACGCCTCCTCCTACCAGGTCTGGTTCTCCCTCGGCAAAAAAGGCGTAGGGACCGATCAAAGCGCCGGTTCCAAAGGGGGCATACATCTTGTGCCCGGAGAGCGCCAGAAAGTCCACGGCGGTTGGGTCCCCGGACGTGCCCATGCGGATCTGTCGGTGGGGGGCCAGTTGGGCCGCATCCACCAGAATCTGAGCGCCAAAGCGGTGGGCAATCGCCGCCAGGTCGTGAATGGGATTGACGTATCCAGTGACGTTGGAGGCCCCGCTCACTGCCACCAGCCCGACCTGTCCCTCGTACTGCTCCAATTTGTGCACCAGGTCGTCTACATCCAACCGACCATCCGGCCGAATACGGACGTAGTCCACCGGCTGATGGTCCACACGCCAGGGGAGCATATTGGAATGGTGTTCCATCATTGTGGTGAGCACACGCTTCCCCCGTGCCCGGTAGCGATGGGCCAGTTTGTTGATCGCCTCGGTCGTGTTTTTTCCAAAGATCACGGTATGTGTGGTTGGGTCCGCTCCTACGAACCGTAGGATAATGCTCCGGGCCTCTTCATAGGCCCAGGTAGCCAGTTGGGACTTGAAGCCGGTCCCACGATGGACGCTGGAGTACCACTGGAGGAACTCGTTCACCTTGTCCAACACCGGCTGGAGGGAAGGAGTACTGGCTGCGTTGTCCAAACAAATGTAGGTGCGTTGTTCCCCGTTCAACAAGGGAACCGGTTGGTCAATCCCCACGACCTGTTGTCGGATGGAGTGGGGATTCCAGGTACATGCTGATTCTGTCATTGGAAAATTCTCCTACTAAAGTTGGGGATATATGGAGGTACAATCGAGGTCAAAGAGGTTTTCGGGACGTATCATCAGTAATTGAGAATTTTGGTGGTGAGGCAGGCTAGAAAGCCTGCCCCACAAAAGATGAGACGACTGTTCTGCTGCCCCAAAAGTATATCTGAGCATAGAATTAAGTCAAATTTCATTACCCGACACGCTTTTTCCCGCTTGCAGGGGGGAGGGCAGCCGAGGGCAATGCCCTCGGCAATCCACTGCTCCCAGCCGGTCTGTGACCGGCGTGGCCGCCGAAT
>CAZXVB010000222.1:0-5559 GCA_964643875.1 uncultured Anaerolineales bacterium
CTTTTCGTCACATGATCTAGAAGGAGTGGCATCCCTGTCTGGTATGGGATGCCATTCCTCACTTCGAAAGCGCCTATCGTTACCAGGATCGGAACAAGAGAGATGTTATTTGAGATTGTGAAATTTATCCTGGGTGGAACCGCCGTCACGCTGGGTGTGACGAGTGTGGCTCTGCCTATAGGCTTTGTCCTGGGTTTGTTATTTTCCCTGGCTCGCGTGTATGGAGGGCAACTTTTATCGAGATTCGCAGCCCTCTATAGCGTTGTTATGCGGGGCGTACCGCCTATTGTGCTTCTGTTCATCCTCTATTTCATCATAGCAGGTACGGTCAATCTATCACCTTTTTGGGCTGGCTCCCTGTCCTTGGGCATCATCAGTAGTGCGTATCAGTTAGAGATCTTTCGAGGTGCAGTTCTCTCTGTGGGAAGCGGTCAGGTGATGGCCGCCCGCGCCATTGGCATGAGCCGCCTCAAAGCCATCCGCTACATTGTGCTACCTCAAGCGCTGCGCCTGGCTATTCCTCCGTGGTCCAACGAGGCGTCCACCGTTCTCAAAGATTCTTCCCTGGTGTATGCACTAGGGGTACCCGAAATCTTGCGCCGCGCACAGTTTATGAGTGCAAGCACCTACCGGCCTTTTCTCGCATTTGGTATAGCGGCAGCGATCTATTTCCTGCTGACATTTTTTACCAATCGTCTGCTAGACCTGGTGGAATATCGAACCAGAATCCCCGCGAACTAGCGGGTCACAGTTAAAGGAGTCAAGGTGACAAAGACAATCATCAAAGTGGAGAATCTCTTCAAACAGTATGGTGGACAGGATGTGCTGAAGGGGATCTCTCTAACTGTTAACGAAGGAGAGACTGTGGTCATTATCGGGCCTAGCGGAACGGGAAAGAGTACCTTGCTCCGCTGCATCAACCTGCTAACCAAGGCGGACCGGGGGCGGATCTGGCTTGACGATCGGGAGATCACCCTTCCGGGCGTTGATGAAGACGAGGTCCGGTCACACATCGGGATGGTTTTTCAGGATTTCTTGCTCTTTAACCACCTGACCGCTCTGGGCAACGTGATGATAGGCTTGACCAAGGTGCTGGGCATGCCCCACGATGAAGCCAAGTCCAAAGCGATGGCGGAATTGGCGCGCGTTGGCCTGGCCGACAATGCAGATCAGTACCCCGGACAACTCTCCGGTGGGCAAAAACAGCGTGTGGCCATCGCCAGAGCATTGGCTATGGACCCTCGAGTTATCCTTTTTGATGAACCCACGTCCGCTCTCGACCCCGAGTTGATCGGAGAGGTGTTGGAGGTAATGAGAAAGTTAGCCTACGATGGTATGACTATGGTCGTGGTTACGCACGAGATGGGCTTTGCGCGCGAGGTGGCCGATCGGATCGTATTTATCGAGAAAGGGAGTGTCGTTGAAGAGGGGCCTCCTGTTGATCTGTTCTACCGGCCCAAGGTCGAGCGCACTCGAGAGTTTCTCTGGAAGCTCACCGAGCTGTATGGGAAACACGAGCGAAAGCAAGCGGACGGTAATTGACAATGAGCGAATGGATAGTTTTTTTCTGGAACATCTTGCCCGATCTCTACGATGGTGCCCTGATCACCGTTCGGCTCACCCTGGTAGGGTTGGGTATAGGGTTCGTCATTGGACTCCCGGCCGCACTCGCCAGGGTCTATGGCGGCAAATGGATTCGTCGGTTGGCGGTGGGATACATCGAACTCTTTCGTGGAACACCGGTCCTGGTTCAGCTATTTGTGGTTTATTTTGGCTTCCCAGACTTTGGTCTCACCCTCTCACGTCTGAGCGCAGCGTATATTGCCCTGGGCCTGAACAGTGGGGCCTTTCAGGCGGAATATTTCCGGGGCGCCATCCAAGCCATCGGCGATGGCCAAATGATGGCCGCCCGCGCGATAGGGATGAGCAGGTTGAAGGCCATCCGCTACGTCATCTTGCCCCAGGCGCTCCGGCTCGTCATCCCTCCATGGTCCAATGAGCCAATCGCCCTCATGAAGGCATCGGCTGTGGCTTTTCTTATCGCCGTACCAGACTTGATGACAAAGGCCAAGATCATCGCTGCGCACACTTACAATCCAATTGGAACCTACATGGCTGTGGCTGTGATCTACCTGGTCCTGGTGTTTCTGTTGACGGCAATTATCAACTTTATAGAGAGACGCTTGCGAATTCCGGGCCTCGAGATGGAGGCACAGAGAACGTGAGTGTTGAGGTTTTATCAGGGAGGATCAATGAAAATCACGATATTGACCGAGGCTGAGATTCGAAGTTGTGTAGAGCTGAACGAGGAAGCCATCTCTGCCGTGGCGGACGGATTCACCAGCCTGGCGGCGGGCAAGGTCACCCTGCCGCCCATCGTGCGCGTAGACGTGCCAGAGCACCACGGAGAGGTGGACATCAAGACCGCCTACATCCAGGGGCGGGATAGCTTTGCCATCAAGATTGCCGCGGGATTTTTTGAAAATTATCGCCTGGGGCTACCGACCGGCAGCGGCATGATGGTGCTCGTGAGCGCCAGGACCGGCCGCCCAGAAGCGATCTTGCTGGACAACGGCTACTTGACCGATGTGCGCACGGGCGCAGCGGGCGCGCTGGCGGCCCGTTACCTGGCCCGCGAGCGGATTGACACCGCCGGGGTGATCGGGTCGGGTGCGCAAGCGCGTTATCAGATGATGGCCCTGAAGCAAGTGCGCGACTTTCGGCGACTGATGGTCTATGGCATCGTGCCCGAACAGGTCGAGCAGTACGCCGCAGAGATGGCCCCGCTTCTTGGCGTTGAGGTCGTCAAGGCGGAGGACGTCGAAACTGTGGTCACGAATAGCGACGTCGTGGTGACTTGCACTCCGGCGAAGGAACCATATTTGAAAGCCGAGTGGCTGCACCCAGGCCTGCACATTACGGCGATGGGAACAGACTCGGAAGATAAGCAGGAATTGTACGCCGATGCGCTGGCCCGCGCCGATCTGCTCGTTTGTGATAAAAAGTCCCAGTCGCTCCGCCTGGGCGAGTTTCACAACGGATTGGAGGCAGGTATCATTTCGGAGGACGACCTGATCATCGAATTGGGGGAGTTGACCAGCGGGCGGGAGCCAGGACGCACGCGCGACGCTCAGATCACGATCTGTGACCTGACGGGCGTTGGCGTACAAGATACGGCGATTGCTACGCTGGCCTATCAGAAGGCGACTGAAAAGGGCTTGGGGCTGAGGGTCTAGAGCAGGGAGGAGTATGATGACGACGTTTCAACCATTCGAACTGGAGCGCATGCTGTCGAAATACGAGAACACCGTCGAGTACAACTTGTCGGAAAGCGGAGCACACCCGATCCGCCTCCGCGCGTTGTTGGACAATGATGCTGCCCTGATCGAGGATTTACTCGATACCGAGTTTCATTATCCACAGACGAACGGCATCCTCGAATTGCGCGAGAACATTGCCGCGCTATATCCGGGTGCGACGCCCGACAATGTCCTGGTCACGGTGGGAGCCGCCGAGGCGAACTATATTAGCGTCCAAACCGTCGTCGCTCCGGGGGACGAAGTGGCCGTGATGTTGCCCAACTATATGCAGGTGTGGGGGACAGCGCACAACCTGGGCGCTGCAGTCAAGAACTTTCACTTGCAAAAAAATCGGGGTTGGGCGCTGGATGTGGACGAGTTGAACGAGGCGGTGTCTGACGAGACCCGGCTCGTGGCCGTGTGTAACCCCAACAACCCCACCGGCCACATTCTCACAGAGGCGGATATGGACGCTGTCGTGGATGCTGCATCGCGGGTAGGCGCTTGGCTGCTAGCCGACGAGGTGTACGCCGGCGCAGAGCGACTGACCGACGTGCAGACCCCTTCTTTCTGGGGGCGATATGACAAGGTACTGGCCGTCGGCAGTTTAAGCAAGGCCTACGCCCTGCCAGGACTGCGTATCGGCTGGGTTGTTGCGCCGGAGGACCTGGTGGATGAGCTGTGGGCGCGCCATGAGTACGTGACCATTGATACAACGATGTTATCCAACAAGCTGGCGGCTCTGGCACTGTCGCCAGAGGTAAGACCACGGATTATCCAGCGCGTGCGCGATTACGTCCGGCGGGGGTTCTCGACGCTTGAGGAGTGGCTGGATGGCCACGAGGGGATCTTCTCTGTGGTACCACCGCAGGCGGCTGGGGTTGCCTTTGTGCATTATGACTTGGACATTAACTCGACAGAGTTGGTGTTGCGCCTGATCCACGAAAAGAGTGTGTTCATTGTTCCGGGTGATTGCTTTGGGATGGACCATTTCTTGCGCATCAGTTTCGGCTTGCCTGAAGATTATCTCAAAGCGGCGTTAGATCGCATCCACGAATTGATTGCCGAGTTGCAGTAACGAGGGACAAAATCTATGTCTACCCCCAATGTAACGCTTCACGACGTGTACAAAGCCAGGCAGATCATCGCTCCGCTAGTCCTCAGAACGCCTTTGATCCATTCTCCTCAGTTAACGGAGCTGGTCGGTTCGTCTGTCTACCTGAAAACTGAAAACTTGCAGCAGACCGGCTCTTTCAAGATTCGCGGGGCCTCCAACAAGATGCTCAATCTCACAGAGGAAGAGAGCGCGCGAGGGGTGATCACTATCTCGAGCGGCAATCACGGGCGGGCAGTATCATACATTGCTAAGCGACTGGGTATCCATGCCGTGATCTGCATGTCTAGTCGCGTTCCGAGCAACAAAGTAGAGGCGATTAAAAGTCTCGGCGCTGAAGTAGTGATACACGGCGACAGTTACGAAGAGGCAGAGATACACGCCTTGCAGTTGCAGGAGGAACGGGGATTGACCATGATTGCCTCTTTCGACGATCCTCTCGTCATCGCCGGGCAAGGCACGATTGGCCTGGAGGTGCTGGAGGATCTGCCGGAGGTGGACACGATCATCGCTCCTCTATCGGGAGGGAGTCTGATGTCGGGGATCGCGCTGACGATGAAATCCGCCAGTCCTACGATTCGCACGATCGGCGTTTCGATGGATCGCGCGCCTGTAATGTACCACAGCTTGCGGGCCGGCAAGCCGATCAAGATGGAGGAAGAAGATACCATCGCCGACGCCCTGGTGGGCAATATCGGCTTGAACAACAAATATACCTTCCGCATGGTTCAGCAATATGTAGATGACGTCGTATTGGTGTCTGACGAGGAGATTGCTGAGGCTATGCGTTTTGCTTTGAAGGCGCATCATCTCGTCGTGGAGGGAGGGGGAGCTGTGGGCATCGCAGCGCTTTTGCATCGGAGAGTGAGCAGGGTAGGGCGCAATGTCGTCGTTGTCCTCAGCGGGAGCAACGTAAGTCTTCCATTGCTCCTGACTTTAGTTTCCGCCAACTCATCTGCTGCTGGTAGGCAGTGACACGCAATATTCCACGAGCCTGCGGCTGGGCGTCCGCCTGCGCGAATGTGCCTGTCCACGCAGGTGGATAGGTGGACGAAGGCCTCCCTCCCGCAGGTTCATACAGGCTTGGCCGACGCAGAAACTGCGGCAAACTCAACCTGCGGGAGGCTCGTCCCTACCCCTCGAATC
>CAZXVB010000223.1:0-5545 GCA_964643875.1 uncultured Anaerolineales bacterium
CCACGACGTTGACCGGTTCCATCGGTATTTGGGGTGGCAAGATATGTTTGCGAGAGAGGGACTTATGACACAAGAACCGGTTCGTCGCTGGAGCGCTGCGACCAAGCGTACTGTTGTCTTGATCCTCATCGTGATGCTGGCCCTGGTCATCTACCGCTTCCGGCTGGTCTTGCCCCCTCTGGTCATCTCTTTTCTGGCGGCCTTCATCCTGGAACCGGTGGTTGCCTTTCAAGTTCGCTACCTGCACATCTCACGCTCTCTAGCGACCGTGCTCTTGTTTCTCGCTTTGTTCCTGGTGGCCGCGGTGATTGTGGCTGCGCCGGTCACAGCGGTACCTAGCTTGCAGCGGGCGGTGCTTTCCCTTCAGATAGACACTTTCCGGATCATCAGCGATATCGGTTCCTTTCTGGAGCAGCCGATCCGGTTCTGGGGCTATACGCTCGATTTGAGCGCCTTGTATCAGGAACTCAGCGCCATGTTACGCTCTTTCGTCGGCTCTGTTGCCCAGGGGACCCTGAGCTTTGTCTTTGACATCGCATCCGGCCTCCTGTGGTTGATCTTCATTGCGATGACCACGTTCTACTTGATCAAGGACGCCGACCGTTTGGTCGCCCAGATAGACGACCTGGCCCCCCCCGGATACCGGGAAGATGTCGTTCAGTTGCGCCGTCAGGTCACAGCGGTATGGCATGCATTTCTGCGGGGGCAGTTGCTGATGTGTCTGGCAATCGCCGTGATGACTACGGTGGCTGGGCTGGCGATCGGACTGCCGTACGCGGTGGTGTTGGGCGTGATCGCCGGCATCCTGGAGTTCGTACCCAACCTTGGCCCGGTGCTGGCACTGATCCCGGCGGTGTTGTTGGCATTGTTCGAAGGCTCGAATTTTTTGCCCATAAGCAACTTATGGTTTGCTGTACTGGTCACCGGTCTGTATGTGCTGATCCAACAGATCGAGAGCAACATCCTGGTGCCGCGGGTGATGGGGCGTAGCCTCAACCTCCATCCATTGGTTGTGCTGATCGGGGTAATTGTGGGCGGCAATCTGGCGGGTATCCTGGGAATGCTCTTGGCGGCTCCGGTGTTGGCGACGATTCGCGTCATTGGGTACTACGTCTTCTGCCGATTGTATGACCGGGATCCATTTGCAGTTGATGAGCCACCCCCACGGCCGGCGAGGCGCATCTCTCCTCCGATCCGTGAGGCGTGTCGGTCGCTCTGGTGCCGTCTACAAGCGTTCGTCCTGGCTGCCCGAGGAGAGGCGTCTGAGTCTGAGGAGGAGGATGAGACGTGCGAGCCGACATCGTCGTCGTAGGAGCAGGCCCGGCCGGGTCGGTGGCCGCTTGGCGGTTGGCCTCGGCCGGCCTGCAGGTGGTGATATTGGATCGCGGCACATTTCCCCGTGACAAACCCTGTGGGGATGCAGTGAGCCGCCGGGGGCTGGTTGTGCTCGATCGTATGGGCCTGGCGGATTGGGCGGCCCGTTTCCCGGCCCCGCAGACACTTCATCTGGTCTCCCCGTATGGTCGCGTGTTAGAAGTTCACCATCCTTCTTATGAAGATGAGCAAAACGGCGTGTGCTACGGGCGGATGATTCCTCGTCGTTCGTTGGATGAACGGCTGGTCGAGGCAGCCATCCAGGCTGGGGCACAGCTTGTGGATGGGGCGCGGGTACGGGCCATCGAATTGCATACTTCCCCGTCCACTGCAATCGTCACAGCCAATGGATACCGTGTAACAGCGCCGCTCGTTATCCTGGCGGAGGGCAGCCCGGCCACGTTGGGCCATCGGCTGGGTTTGGTGCGGGGAGCGGCGGAATTGGTCGCCGTCCGTCAGTATCTGGCTGGCGATGGTGGCCCTGTGGAGCGATTGGAGATTCACTTCCAGCCGGACATCTTGCCGGGTTACGTTTGGCTCTTCCCGGTGGGAGATGGGTACGCGAATGTGGGCACCGGCACGTTTGCCCGGCGCACCCGGCGAAACGGGAGAATGTTACCGGGCTGCCTGGCCCGTTTCATCACCGATCAGGTGACTACAGGTGGACGGCTGGCGCAGGCGGAACCGATCGGGCGGCTGCAAGGGCATCCCTTGCGTACCCAACTCCGGGCGACCGTTACCCATACTGACCGGCTGTTGGTGGCCGGCGACACCGCTGGCCTGGTTAGTCCGCTTTCTGGAGAAGGGATCGCCTCGGCGATGGAGAGCGGTGACCTGGCGGCAACCTGGGCGCTTTCTGCCCTCGAACACGGCGATCTCTCGGCGGCGGCGTTGGCGGGGTACAGCCGCGCCCTGACCAAGCGGTATGGGCCGGATCATCGGGCAGCGCGGTTTCTACGGGTGGCCCTTTCGACGCCTGTTTGGCTGGAGCGGATCTTTCGGGCGCTGTCTCGAGATCGTGAGCTGGCATTGTTGATTGGATACATCATCATTGGGCACACCTCTCCACGGACAGCGCTGCGCCCCGCTGTTCTGTGGCGTCTGCTACGCAAATCGGGCTGTGTAAGGTGATGGGTGATTGTCGCCTTGGAGTATTTCTACGGAGGAATGATTATGCGTGAAGTTTCGGTAGCGGCCATTCAAATGGCTCCACGATTGGGAAAGATGGAGGACAATCTGATCCGCATGAACGAATGGATCGCCAGAGTGGCCACGGAGCAACCGGTGGATCTGATTGTCTTTCCGGAATTGATCACCACCGGCTACGAGATCGGCCCGCGCTTTCCCGAACTGGCCCAACATATCCCCGGCCCGACCGTCAACTTGATTGCTCAACGGGCCAGCGAGTTTGGGGTCCACATCGCGTTCGGTATGGTCAGCAAAGGGAAGGTCGAGTCCATCATCTATAACACCGCTGTCCTGGTGGGGCCAGACGGCGACCTGGTCGGGCAGTATAACAAGGTGCACCTGCGGGGCGAGGAACAGATCGCCTTTCGGGCCGGCTACAAATTGAGTTCCATTGAGACCAGTTTCGGGACGGTCGGGATAATGTTGGGCTGGGACCTGACGTTCCCGGAGGTGGCTCGTAGCTTGACATTGGAAGGGGCCGAGTTGTTGATCGCGTGCGCCAATTGGGAGGAACCGGCTGCCGATGAATGGCGCGTTTACCTGCTGGCGCGGGCGTATGAGAACGCTGTTTTCGTGGTCGGTGCTAACCGGGTCGGTGAGGAGCCTTCCTACACCTTTTGTGGGCAGAGCGGTATCGTAGGGCCGGATGGCAAGGTGTACGCTAGTATGAACGAGCCAACAGAAGGGTACGTAGTCGCTCGGCTGGACCTGGACCGGGTGCGGGAGCGGCGCGAGGAGACGCAGGTGCTCCAATGCCGTGCTCCTCAAGCATACCGGGCCATTGTACGGAAGTATTGATGGCTGCAGACCCCCTCTGGGAGACGCTGACGACCATCTGCCTGTGGCGTAGCCAGTGGTACAATCTACGGCAGGATCGTATCCGTCTCCCCACCGGTGAAGAGATCACCTACACCTATCAGGACCATCCGGGCGCAGTATTCGTCGTACCATTTACCTCCGACGGGCGTGTCGTGTTGATTCGCCAGTATCGGCATCCGATCCGGGAGTGGCTGTGGGAGGTACCCGCTGGCGCAGTGGAGGCGCCCGAAACCCCGGTGGAGGCCGCCTGGCGTGAGTTGGCCGAGGAGATCGGCGGTACGGCCAATGAGATGCAACTCGTGGGAGATTTCTTTGCAGCCAGCAGCGTCAGCAATCTACGGATTTACGTATTCCTCGCCGCCGATGTCGTTTTGGACGTTCCAACCAACCGGGAGGCTACCGAACTGATCGAAATTGCCCTTTTCCCGGTGGAGGAGGCGTTGGCCATGGCGCGGAGCGGGGTGATCCGTGACGGTCAGAGCGCCCTGGCGTTGTTGTGGTGCGAGCCGTTGTGGGCACATCTATGACGTAAGGGCGGGTCTTACACCCGCCCCGGTCGTACGGCACCTGCCATCGGTTATTGGGCACCCGCGATGGTTGTCCCTACAATTCGTGCACGTATGCAGCGCCTTCCGCCAGTACGCGATGCACGATCGGCATCCACTCGCTGATGGGGATCGCCTGGGGGCATTTTTCCTCACACTCCCGACACTGGATGCAGGCATTGGCCCGCTTCTCTTCCTCGATCCATTGGTAGGATTCGCGTGCTTTTTCTGGCTTGGCGAACATTACCCCTTCGTTGTACACCATAAAGTTGCGGGGGATGTCCACCCCATTGGGACAAGGCATACAGTAGCCACAACTAGTACACGGAATGGGGCACAGCGCCTGGTATGCTTCTCGTACCCGATCCACCAACGCCAGTTCATCCGGGGTCAGGCTATGGATGCCAGAGGCGTCGGCGCTGGCAAGGTTCTCCTGAACTTGCTCCATCGTGCTCATTCCGCTGAGCACTACTGAGACCTCCGGTTGGTTCCACAGCCATTGCAACCCCCAATCCGCTGCCGTCCGACAGCGGGGAGCACTGTTCCACAGCGCCTGAATCGGATCGGGGGGATTGACCAGCCGACCGCCCAACAGGGGTTCCATAATGACGACGGCCAATCCCTTGGCGGCTGCATATTGGAGGCCTCGCTGGCCAGCCTGGCGCTCGATGTCCATATAGTTGTACTGGATTTGGCAGAAATCCCAACCGTTGTACGCATCCACGATCTCCTGAAAGACGGCGTATTCGTCGTGGAATGAGAAGCCCAGGTATCGAATGCGCCCATCGGCTTTGGCTCCCTCTGCCCACTCGATGACTCCCAAATCACGGAGCTTTTCCCAGTGGTCACGTTTCAAGGCGTGCAGCAGGTAAAAATCAATGAAGTCGGTTTGCAATCGTTCTCGTTGTTCGTCGAGATACCGGTCGAAGTCTGCAGCGGTTTCGATCTTCCAGGAAGGAAGTTTGGTAGCCAGTCGAACTTTCTCCCGGTATCCATCCTGGAGAGCCTGGCCAACGAATGGTTCACCGGCTCCGCCGTGGTATGGGTAGGCCGTGTCCACGTAGTTAACGCCGTGATCAATAGCGTACCTGATCATACGAGTAGCTTCTTCTGCGTTGATATCTTTGGGATCGTCACTGGTGGTTGGCAATCGCATACAACCAAATCCCAATGCAGATACTTGCCATTCTAACGAACCGAATTGGCGGTATTGCATTGATACACCTCCTCAGTTTAGTTTTAGGGATGATTTTTCCACTCACTACCCGGCATATTGATCGGTAACCCTCCCGCAGGTTGCCATTTTCGATGCCAAAACACTCGGTTTTTGAAGGCAAATCCGCGCATAAATCGACTTTGAGTTCAACCTGCGGGAGGGTCAAAATGTCGGGTGGTAGGCGTTTCAATCGCTGGGTCGTGCAACCTGAGTAGTAATGCCGCTAGTATATATCAAACCAAGGGGTAAGTCAATCAGCATAGGGTGTGGAGGGCCGAAGAAGCGACCGCCACTTGAACACAGAAGCCAAAAAGCAAAGCCGTTGGCTCCGCTTTTTTAGGCCTATCCAGGCTAGTACCTCATCAAGATGATTCTGACAAGTTGGGATAGAGCCGTTCCAACT
>CAZXVB010000224.1:0-5544 GCA_964643875.1 uncultured Anaerolineales bacterium
CGGGAGCAATATTCGTGGGCATGGTGATCCCGACTGCCCACACAATGGATGATTGCTACCCGCTCCGGTTTTTTCCCATCGGCGGTTAGAATCTCCCCGCCGGTGGGGCCGCCAGCGCTGGTGAGTCGCTCGAACTGTAAGCCGGTGATGATATTCGGTGAGAGACCGTAGGAGTACTGCGGTAATTGTGTTGGGTCCCACATCGCGTAACCGGTGGCGACGACGATCGCTCCCACCTCCACCTCCAACAGTTGGTCTTCTTGCGCATAATCGATGGCCTTGGTGGGGCAGACCTTTTCGCACAGCTTGCACCTACCTTTGGTAAAGAACAGGCAGTGCTCGCGGTCGATGACCGGGACATTGGGAATGGCCTGGGAGAAGGGGGTATAGATCGCTTTCCGCTTGCCTATCCCGGCCTCAAAACTCGTGTCGATCACTTTGGTGGGACATTTTTCTTGACACATCCCGCAGCCGGTGCAGACATCCTCCTTTACCGACCGCGCTCGCTTGCGGATGCGGGCTGTAAAGTTGCCCACATAGCCAGAAATCTCTTCCACTTCACTGTAGGTGAGGAGTGTGATGTTGGGATGCCGACCGGCATCCATCATTTTAGGGCCAAGGATTCAGGTACTACAGTCGAGTGTAGGAAAGGTTTTGTCCAACTGGGCCATATGGCCGCCGATGGTCGGCTCCCGCTCCACCAGGTAGACCTGGTAGCCGGAGTCGGCGATGGAGAGCGCGGCCTGAATGCCGGCGATACCGCCACCGACCACCAGCGCCGCCTGGGTGACTGGCTCCTGACGCGCTTCCAGCGGCGCATGGTAAGCCACCCGCGCCACCGCCGCCCGTACCAGTCGCTTCGCTTTCTCCGTCGCCGCCTCCCGGTCGTGAACGACCCAGGAGACGTGCTCGCGGATGTTCGCCATCTCGAAAAAGTAGGGGTTGAGTCCGGCCCCGGCCACCGCCCGCTGGAACGTCGGCTCGTGCATGCGGGGGGTGCAGGAGGCTACCACGACCCGGTTCAGCCCCAGGTTGCGGATGTCCTCCTGGATCATCTCCTGACCGGGTTCGGAGCACATGTACTTGTATTGCCGGGCGATGGTCACGCCGGGCAGTTTCGCGGCCATCTCCACCACAGCCGGCACGTCCACCGTGGCCGAGATGTTGACGCCACATTCACAAACGTAGACACCGATACGGGGTTCTTCCATAGCGCGAACTCCTTCTACTCCTCAGCCGCCTGAACGGATCGCCAGAGCAGTTCTACCACGTCTATAGCACGCACGCGGATGCGGTTCTTGCGCGCTCCCTCCTGCAGCGTGCGCTTGCACTGCTGGCAGGCGGAGGCGACGTACCTGGCCCCTGTAGCCTGCACCTGGGCCAGTCGTTGTGCCGCCACTCTCAGAGTGACGTCGGGGTGCACTGTCTCAACGTCTCCGCCTCCGCCACAGCAGAGCGCAGCCTCGCGGACCAGTGCCATCTCCCGCAGTTCCAGCCCTGGGATGCGAGCCAGCACCTCGCGTGGCGGGTCATATACTCCGCTCTTACGCCCCAGGTCGCAGGGGTCGTGGTAGGTCACCACTTCCTCCACCGGTCCCAGTGGTAGCCCATCCCCCGCCAGCAACTCCGCCAGGAACTCCGTGGCATGCTGGAACTCCAGGCCGGAGACGTCCACCATCTCTGGGTAAAGATGGGACCAGGCGTAATAGCAGGAGGGACAGGTAAAAATGACCCGCTTGGCCCCCATCCCTCGTACCCGCTCCAGGTTGTGCCGGGCCAATTTCGCCATCCGGTCGCCCATCCCCGCCACGTAGAGGGGATAGCCACAGCACCATTCCTCTCCGCCCAGCGTGGTGAACTCCAGCCCGGCCCGCTCCAGCACCTGGACCAGCGCCTGGGGGATGGAGTAGGCGCGGGGGTAGAACGAACCGACGCAACCGACGAAGTAGACCACCTCCGCCGTCCGGCGCAGAGGGCTCACCCCCAGGGGTGGGTCGGGCAGGTTCTGGCTCCAGATGAGACGGGTGGCGTTGTCATCGCCGGAGATATTGTAGTAGTTGGTGACCGTGTCACCAAGAGCCTCCAGCCCTCTTGGGACCTGGATTCTCTCGCGGGTGGCCCACTCTTTGAGGGCGACCATCGCGTCGGTGATGTGGATACCGCGCGGGCAACGTACCTGACAGGACTTGCAGACGGTGCATAGCCAGAAAGTGCGGCTGCTCAGCACTTCTTCCACGAAGCCCAGGTTTACCAACCGCCACACTTCGCGGGGGGTGTAGTCCATCGCGTAAGCAGTGGGGCAAGAGGCGGAGCAGGTGCCGCACTGAATACAGCGACGGAGTAGTTTCTCCGGGGTGAGGCGATCCGCAAAAGCAGGGTCTCGTTTCACTGTGGTCAGGTTAATCACTTCGGAATGCGCCAAAATACACCTCCTGGAGATAAGATTATTGAGCGAAAAAGTGAGGTATATCAAAAGTGAGTCATGTCGAATCTACATACTGCTGACCGTTCAGACATTGACTGTCAGATTCACTACCCGACATCTGAACGCAGATGATGCAGATTCACCGCAGATTGACGCTGATTTGACCGGATTCGCATCGCTTCGCGCCGAAAACCCAAGAAAATCTGTGTTTTTCTGCGTTAATCTGCGTCCCAGAAAAAGCGTGTCGGATAATGAAACTGTCAGACGAAAGTAGTGTAAGGGAAATGCGGCTGTCCTTCCCCATAATTCGTCTCGTAATTCGAAGGTCCCCGAGAGATAAGGATGCCCTTCATACGGCAGTCTATCGCTGCGAAATGACTCAAGGGGACCATTGAACCTACGGCTGCCGCCTCTACAGTTCAGCCAGGGCCGGGCCAGCCTCTTCGGCAAAACTATAGACTTCAATCCCTAGCCGATCGGCGACTTCACGCGCTCGTTTATCAACCATCGGTGAAATTACAATCAGCCGTTCTGCCTGGCGCTGATGTCGTCTCTCGTAAAAGCGGGCTTTGCGTTCGAACAGATACATGTCTGCTTTGCTCACCGAAGATTTGATTTCGCAGATGATCAACAATCCATTCTTGATGATTAAATCCAGCTCTATCTGATCAGGACGGCCAAATACCTCTCCTGCGTCATCATATTCGGTGACATTCACTACTTTTACGTCGAAGAACTCCTCCAGGATGCCTTTCAGGGCATTGCGGAAGGATTGTTCCGAATACAATCCCCAGCGTGCTCCAAGGGCCCCAATGGTTGAATCGTATTTGTGGTCCAAGGCCTCCATCCGCCGGAGTATCTGACGAATGACTTGCTGGTTCTCTTCCCACTTGCGGGTTTGCTCCTCCCACATGCGGGTCTGTTTTTCCCGATCCTGGCGTAGTTCCTCCAGAAGGCGGTCGAAACGATTTTCTGTTTCAGCTTTGTCGGCGAAATGTTGGCGAAAGAGACGGAGGATAAGCGCTTGTACTTCCAGGTCATGTTCCACAATATCCGGCAGTTCCTGCATAACAATCTGTTTTATTTGCTCTCGCTCCATATCGCTTTCCTCCTCTAAGTGAGTTTACCACAAGGTGAAACAAGTGTCAAAATATGCTTGACAATGCTCCAGGGCTAGGGTAAGATACCGCCAGAAGAGAAGTGACCATTGATGATTCGCCACTCGACATATTGATCGGCAACCCTCCCGCAGGTTTGAAAATTACGCTAATGACAATAACGCAAAGACGATGATACAAGCGATCACTTTCGATTTTTGGGGCACGCTGTACCAAGGCACGAGCGGACGGGATGCCCGACTGCATCTCATCCAGGAATGGCTTGCGCGACACGCCGCTCCACGCCGTTGGGGGGATCTGGAGCAAGCCTATCAGCACATCTCGTCCCTCTGGGAACATGCCTGGCGAGAACAACACCGCTCGCTGGAAACGTTCCATTGGCTGCGAGAGATGATGTCGTTCCTACAGGTCGATCTACCGGATACTGTCCTGCGCTCCCTATGTGCACCGGTGGAGGAGGTTTTCTTGCACACCGAATCTCCCCGCCCGATCCCTGGTGTGACCACTGTGCTGCCGCGCTTGGCGCAGCGTTACCGACTGGGCATCATCTCCGATACCGGCCTGACGCCGGGGCGCGTGTTACGCACCATCTTGCAGCAAGATGGCTTATTGGACCTATTTCAGGTCACTACATACTCTGATGAGATCGGAGAGACGAAGCCCTTGCCTGGCCCCTTTCGACGCACGTTGGAGGCATTGGGGACACCTCCGGAACAGGCTGTGCACGTGGGAGACTTACCGGAGACGGACATCGTCGGCGCCAAGGGAGTCAGGATGAAGGCTTTCCTCTTCCTGGGCGTCAGCCAACGTCACGACGGCCGCGAATTGGCCGATGCCACCTTCGAAAACTACGATCAACTGGAAACGTTGTTGGAGCAGCGAAAATGGGTATGAATCGGTACGAATACGTCGGTAACTTACATGTTCACACTACCTACTCAGATGGTACCGTCCCCCATGCCGAGATCGCCCAGGCGGCCGCCCAGGCCGGCCTTGATTTCGTCGTCGTGACGGATCACAACGTGTGGGTTGATGGATGTGAACGGCACTATGGCAAAGTTTTGCTATTGGTCGGTGAGGAGATACATGACGTACGCCGCCTCCCACAGGCTAATCATCTCCTCGTATATGCCGTAGACGACGAATTGTCGCCGCTGGCCTCCGACCTCCAAACCCTCATCAATGCCGTAAACGAACGGGGGGGGCTCTGTTTTCTGGCTCATCCATTCGAACTGGGCACACGGGTGCGCCCTGGCTTGGAGCCGATTATGTGGGAGGACTGGGGAGTAACCGGATACACCGGGCTGGAGATCTGGAACTATATGTCGGAGTTCAAAGCACTGGCTCGCAACCGGTTATTGGCACTGATCTACGCCTATGCCCCTACATTGGGCATTACCGGGCCTTTCCAGGCCACACTGTATCAGTGGGACCAATTGCTGGCCCAGGGATTGCGGCTGGCGGCCATTGGGGGATCCGATGCTCACGCAAACACGTATGCAATGGGGCCGTTCCGACGGACTCTATTCCCCTACGAGTACTTGTTCCGATGCGTCAACACCCACATCATCACCGACCAGCCATTCAACGGAGACCTGGAACACGACAAAGCTATAGTCTACGAGGCATTGCGGGCCGGACATACGTGGGTGGGTTATGATCTGATCGCCCCTACCGCCGGGTTCCGCTTTGTTGCCCGTAGTATCCATAACCAGGCCACAATGGGGGAGGAATTGGTCCGTACCGGCGCGACCAAGTTCGAGATTCAGATTCCTCAAAAAGGGGCTATCTACTTGATACGCCATGGACAGGTGGTAGCTCAGACGCAGGGGAACGTCCTCCAGCACACCAGTGTGGACCCCGGCGCGTACCGGGTGGAAGTCTACCGTAATTACCGGGGTGGGCGACGAGGGTGGATTTTCAGCAGCCCAATCTACGTGACGTAAGATAACTTCCATATTGTGTCAAAATTCATTTTCAGCATAGCATTTTCGGTATGGT
>CAZXVB010000225.1:0-5524 GCA_964643875.1 uncultured Anaerolineales bacterium
GTATCGAAAATGGCAACCTGCGGGAGGGTTGCCCACTTTCCAACTGAAATGAAACACACCCGTATCAATTTCAGTCCGCTTTTTCAAGCCGATGAGTCCGCCTTCACAGCCGGCAAGCGGATGGTAAAGGTACTCCCAACCCCTGGGGTACTCTCGACCGTGATCTCGCCGCCATGCAGAGCGATTAGATCCTTTGCCAGTGCCAGCCCTAAACCGATCCCCTGTTGCTCCATTCTATCACGGTCAATTTGACGAAAACGCTCGAATAGATGAGGAATCTCACTGGCAGCGATTCCAATCCCTTCATCCGAAACGGCAATCTCCACCCAGTCGCCAGCCGCACGGGCATGGATAGTCACCCGTTTACCAAACTCCCGGGAAAACTTGATGGCATTGTCTACCAATCTCCCCAAAGCATTGACAAACAGTGTTTCGCAAATCTGAACCGGTGGCAAGTCCGGTTCTACAGTCATCTCCAGGAGAATCCCTCGATTTTCCGCTTGCGCACAATGTTTTTCGATGACGGTTTCCAGCATAGGAGTAATGTCCACATATACCTGTTTCAGCAGACGATACTCTTCCATCGAGCGACCGGTATCCACTTGCACCATTAACATCAAATCCTCCACCAGGCGGTTCAGGCGGTCGGTGCCCCGCTTGATGCCCGACAAGAAACTCTGCAGTGCCTCGGTGTCTGAAACTTCTTCCAGAGCCAGTTCGGTGTAGCCTCGCACATATGTCAATGGAGTGCGCAGTTCGTGCCCAAATACATTGGCAATCTGTTGTTTAAGTTGTTCGAACTGGCTTTCGGCAGCTTCCTGGATCGCCTGGGCACGTTGCAACCGGCTGCGAACAGCAATGAGCAACTCATCGGGGTCGAATGGTTTGGTGAGGTAATCCTCGGCCCCCAACTCCTTGCCCCGCAAGCGATCCGCCCGCTCCGCCTTGGCCGTGAGGAAGATGAACGGGATAGAGACCCATTCTTCTCGCGCCCGAATCGCTTTATAGAGCGCAAAGCCATCCATACGGGGCATCATAATATCGGCAATGATCAGATCCGGACGAATTTCATCCATAACTTTCAATGCTTCAATCCCATCCGTGGCTGTGAAAATCTGATAATCCCCTGCTGTTTCCATGATTCCACGGATAGCCATCAATAGAGGTTCATGGTCATCCACTACCAAAATATTTTGTCTCGTCATCATCTCTCCTACACCATTTCTGTTTCCGAAGCAACTGTTTTTACCAAGGGGAGCCACACACGAAAGGTTGTCCCTTCGCCCCACTGGCTATCCACCGTCACCCGTCCACCATGAAGCTCCACCACTTCTCGGACAATGGCCAACCCCAAACCTGTACCGGATATCTGCATCTGACGCGCCTTCTCGCCACGGAAAAAACGCTCGAATATGTGCGGCAATTCTTCCTCAGGAATGCCCCATCCGGTATCTGCGACTTCGATCACCGCCCATACACGCCCTTCGGCCTCTGTGCTGATCGTCGAGACAATCACCCGCCCTCCAGCGGGTGTGTAACGGATGCTATTTTCCACCAAGTTGTTTATCACCTGCATCATTTGTCCGGGGTCCACCAGCACTACCGGCGATGAGGTCATACCCTCAGCAGAGGACAACTTCACTTCCAAATCCACTCCTTGGTTGGCTGCCAACAATTGATGACTGAGAAACGCTGCGTTTGCCAGTTCATCTATCCCCACGGGACGGGCTTCCATTGCCAATCGCCCAGCATCAATCAGGGAGACATATAGGATGTCCTCCACCAATTCGGCTTGTCGTTCCGCTTCCCGAATCAATGAATCCAGATACTCCGGCCATTTCTCCAGCGGAGAGCGCTTCATCAGTTCAGCGTACAATTTGATGGTCGTCACCGGGGTCCGTAACTCGTGCGACACGTTGGAAACAAAATGGGTTTTCATCCGGTCCAACGCTCGGAGATGGCTGACATCGTGGAGCGCCACAACCACCAGACTATCCGGACCGGTTTCAAATATCGGAGCGGCCACCAGTTCCAGGTCCGATCCTTTCAACTCCACGATGGTCCTGGGAGACTTTTCCCCAGACCGCACCTGCTGAGCTATCGTATGGACAGCTTCACGAAGTCGTTGGGCATCCGCCGGGGAAAGGCTTCGATGTAACCAATTTTCCACCACGGGGTTTGAAAGAATGATGTCATCATTACAGTCCACGACCAGGATGCCGTCGGTTGTACTATTGAGGATCGCTTCCAGCCAGGCATTTCGATGCTGGAGTTCAGCCGTACGTTCCTGAACCCGCAATTCCAATTGTTCGGAGTATTCCTGTTGTTGAGAGTACAAACGAGCATTTTCGATCGCCACAGCGGCATGATCGGCAAACATCTGGAGACGCTGAGCATCGGCTTGATCAAACTGCCCGACCTGGAAACCATTCACGTTAAGGAATCCAACAATCTGATCTTTGATACGAATAGGAGCCGCCACATAGGAAAGCCACCAGTCATCCTCCCGTGTTCTCACCCAATCCGGCGATGATCTTGTATTGGGAATAACCACCGGTTTTCCGGATGTCATCATCTTATACAACAATGGATAACGGGTTGTCGGTATGGTATTTCCCTCTGAAGGTGCCTCTTGTGAGACATCCAGGTGGTTGTAGCCCCGGCGGCGAACGATGCGCAATAAATCACCTTCTACCAGCATCACGTTGAACGTATCACCAGGCACGACCCGCTCAACTTGTTCCAGAATTTGGTCGAACACCTTCTCAATATCCAAAGTGCCACTAATCGCTGCTATGGCCAAAGCCAAGGCTTCATTTAAGCGCCGCTGCTCCTGCTCAGACTCGAACAGACGGGCGTTCTCAATCGCTACGGCCGCCTGAGCGGCAAAGGCCTCGGCCAAACGGGCATGGGCAAGCGTGTAAAAATCTGTTTTCTGCTTATCCAGTGCGATCATCCCAATCAGGCGCTCGCCTATCAACATAGGCACCCCCAGCCACGAGCGGATGCCCGCCTGGGCATGCGGAGGACGACGAAACTCCCGATACACCTGGGGAGCATCAGCCACGATCAATGGCTTTCGAGTGCGCATAACGTAATCGTTTGGGTTGTCTCCTCCCAGCGGAAATGTCAACCCCACGATTTCAGGCAGGTTGGTGAACCCTCGTCCACCAATGATTTCCATACGATCGCCGCGAAAGAGTTGCACGGACGCGGTGTCATAAGGAACCACTTTCTGCAATTGGGCCAGAATCAGCTCGACCACCTCATCCCGTTTCAACGCCGAAGTCAAGGCAAACGATGCCTGACGCAAAGTCTCGGCCTCCCGTCGCTGGCGTTGTTCAGTCTCATAGAGCCGGGCATTGACCAGGGCAGCAGCCACGGTAACGGCAGCGATCTCGGCCAAACGGAGATGTTCCTCAGTGAAGTATGCCTCCCGCTCACTATAGATGCTCATCACACCGACCAAATCATCCCCACTGATCAGGGGAACACACAACACCGAGCGGACCCAATCGTCCAGGTCAGGTAAAGGGAGCCATCGGGGATCATGTTCAACGTCGTGTACAATAGCAGCCCTCCGCTCCGCCGCAACCCAACCGACCAACCCATCCCCCACGTGTAGACTGAGTTCCTCCACCACCTGTACAAACAATTCGGAGTTCTCATCGGAGATGGCTGCCACCCGCAAGCGCTGGCTCTCCGGCTCACACATCATGACCAGCCCTCGCATTGCACCCATAAACCGGCAAAGATCGTCCAGGGCACGCTGTGCAACTTCATTGACACTCAAACTTTCCGATGTATGCTGTACCAGGTTGTGCAACAGTTCCCACTGTACCATTTCCCGCCGCACAGAGGATAGCAACATCTGGTTTTCCAACGCTACTGCGATCTGATCGGCATAGTTGTGCAAACGACGCAGCTTCTCCGACGAGAATGTGTCCAGCGATCGTGTACTCCCCAAACGCAAAAACCCCACCGGCCGATTATGAGAGACCAGACTGGTGACCCACACGCTCGACATGTCTTGGAACCCTCCCTCAGCCATTCGGGAGAATGACTGAGCCTCGAAATCCACGGAGTCTGGGGACAGCAGCTCCCCATCGTGACACTCCAACAATCGGCGGGCCAATTCCCGATTCGTGATCGGTACAGCTTCGAAAACCTCCACGGGCGTCCACCGATCTACACCGAGACGCGAAATAACGTATACGTCGGTGGAGATTGGGAAGTCGGCCTCGTCGGTTGCAGAAACCAGACTCAAACTACAAAATTCCACCCCCAACGGTTCAACACCTTTCACAAGGGCCTGCACGATCGCCTCGACCGAATCGGCTTCTCCAATCGCCCGGCTGGTTTGGTAAAGAGCCTCAGTCTCAGCCAGAGCCTGCTCTGTTTCCCGGAAAAGACGGGCATTGTGGATCGCAATGGCGGCCTGAGTTGCGAATAGACTTAGCGCCTCGATGTCCATTGGAGAGAACACGCGCCCTACCGGCGCCTCCACACTCAAGACCCCCAAACATCGGTCGCCATACTGAATCGGCACCTCAATCAGGGAGATATTACGCAAACCCTCGTACCGGTTTGCCCGTCCCTCCCAGGCCATGTACTGTTCCACAGTCATAGGTTCTCTCGTCTGCCAGACCTTGCCGGCCATCCCCTCGCCTGGTCGTAACAAGCTACCCAGAGGAATCTCCGTAACCCCCACCGAGGTCGCCCACTCCAGGACTCCCTGCTCCGGACGCCACAGGTAGACGCCGCCTCCGTCCCCGTCCATTAACTCGATCGCCTCGGTCACAATGAAGTGCAACAAAGCATCAAGATCGAGGTGAGCCGTGATTTTCAGAGAAACCCGTCGCATCGCCTCCAACTGCGCCAGGTAGCGGCGTATCTCACCTTTCATCTCGGTTTGTATCTCCCGGAATGCATCGGCCATCCCGGCAATCTCTAGACGTAGTTGACGTTTAGCCAAGACTTCACGTATCGCCCCAACCAGTTGCTCCAAATTGAAGGGCCGGGGCACGAACATCACATCCTCCTGACTCAGCGAGCCAACGAGGCCCTCAGCTCTCTCACAAACACCGGCATCATCGGTTACATCAGTCGCAACGACGAAGACAACGCCAGGATGAAGCACCCGCAACGTCCGCAACAAGGTAGCGACCGGCATATCTGGTAATTGAGCATCGGTGACCAGCAGGTGCACAGCACACGTTTGTGAGCGCTCTATCGCTTCCTGCCCCGATGCCGCAGTCTCAACAACAATCCCCTCCTTACTGAAGACATGTGCCAGGATACGCCGGATTTCTTCATCCGGATCTACAACCAAAAGGCAGGGCGTCATTGATTCAACTTGTTGGGAATCCAATGGCCGTGATATTGGCATCGTCCACACCTTCCATCCATATGATAGCAGAAAGCGAAGAAATTATCAGCAGGCGCATCCTGAGAAACGGCCGGGGGTCCCAATGGCTCTCCGCCACTCGAGCCGAATCCGCGATTCGGCGGCCACGCCGGTCAC
>CAZXVB010000226.1:0-5495 GCA_964643875.1 uncultured Anaerolineales bacterium
CAAATCAGCGTCAATCTGCGGTGAATCTGCGTCATCTGCGTTCAGATGTCGGGTAACGAAAAAGGGAGCAAGGACCACCCACTTGTTGTGTAAGGTCTCCCCATCCGTTGGGCGAGGTCTCCGACCGATGTCCTCGGGCCGGTCTTTCAGGGTAGCCGAGGGCAAACAAGCCTCCCGCAGGTTGAGGACACCTGATCCCTGGTAAACTGCCCCGTTTGCCACAGTTTCTGCGTCGGCCAAGCCTGTATGAACCTGCGGGAGGCTGGCTTACCCCACGAATTCTCATTTCTCAGGGGGTAGTGGAGGTGATGACAGGCAGATAGATCCGGTGTTGGCTCCCGAAGAAATAGTCGCCAGTGTGCAGGATATGACTCTGGAGGCGGTTTTCCAATGGCCAACGTTCCGTCGGTGGCGCGCCGACCCGTTCCCATAAGTCGGCGGTGGCTCGTTGGAACAGATCCAATCGGCCCTCGTCCAGATCGCCGATCTCGGTATCGCTGTAGTGCCAGGCGGCGGTGATAGGCTTGGTGAAAGTCATCGAGATGGGGGTGGTGGAGGAAGTACCTCGGTAAGCCAATAGTCGGAAGGCGTTCACCGGCCGGTACGGGCCTGGGCTTACCTCAAAGGGTAAAAATGGAACAAGATAGATTCGCGTCTCGGTCGTCACACTGCCGGTTGGGAAGATGAATACCAGCGCTCGGCTGGCGGAGGTCATCACCGTGGTGGCAGTAGGGTAAAGGGTGATTGCGGTGGTGATGGGGACGCCCATGGCGGTGAGATTATTGGTCTCATCCAACTCATTGTTGATGTCGGTGACATCGGCCCGCGCAGCGACCTGATAGATATCCAGTGGCGGCATAGTCAGGGTAAATGTGTGGGTGGTAGAGAAATTCCGGCCGACGTCGAGGGCCGGGACGGCGAAGTATTGTTCGGGAAATAGCAATGTCCCGCTGGGCGTGTTCAGGGAGAGAGCGCTCGATGTGGCGTCGGCCGACCATAGGCCGGTGTTCCAGGTGAAAAGCGTCACTGTCAATGCGCCACTGGAGGTCAGAGACGGTTTTAGCTCCCAAGCGATGGTGTTCCACAGGTCAGGCAGGATGTCCATCGCCACGATGGTCTGGTTGTTTCCTTCGTCCCGCTCATCCAGGTGGTGGTCAGTGTCTACCTCGATCCCCAGGTAATATACCCCACTGCCGTGAAGAGGGATCTGTTCGGTGAACGTGGCGAGTTGCCCGTGGCACAGGGAGGGGATGGCGAAGCGGGTGGGCAGAACGACGGTGCCGAGGGTATTGGTCAGCCAGAGGGAACCGGATACCGGCAGCGTGGCGGCGGCTTCTCGGTTAACGATTGTAGCTGTGACATAGAGGGTGCCGCTGAAGGTGCCAGCCGGCCGGACACTCCAGGTAGTGGTGGAGATGGTCAAATCGGCGCGGGCATCCACTGTGACGGTGGTCGTGTTGTTCCAACGACGCGGGTCGGCGATCAGGTGGTCTGGATCGGCGATGAATGTCAGCGTGTAGATGCCGGACCGGGTGATCTCCAGAGCCGGGAGCGACAATGGTGTGATGTCGCTCTCATAACGAGCTGGGAGGGATACGACGGTTTGGAAGTCCAATTGTGGCACGGCGACAGCAGCATTGGCCGGTTGTTTTCCCAGGTTGGTCACAATCCCCGTTACCGGCAAAGTAAAGGTCAAAGGGACTGTTCCCTGGGGGCAGTCATTGAGAGGGGCGGTATCCACCCACAACTCAGTCGTCAAATCCGTGTAAATAGTGTCCGACAAGGCGGCGGTGTAGGCGGCGTAATTTTCCCCCATCGCTGATATCTGGCGCGTGCTGCTCTTGAAGAGCCAACCGTTGTACTGATGATCTTCGGATAGACTGTACCAAGCCCAGGCTTGCACCAGCCGGTAATCGTCCGCCGGGTAGCCGACATCCGGATAGGATTCGTTGAGGAACAGGTCGAAAGTCTGGGTCATAAATTGGTTGACGGTATCCGTCGGATTGACCCCGCACCAGCCGGAGAGGTACGAGTTGGGCCACAGGATGCCGTATTCGCTAATGATGAGAGGTTTGTCCTGTTCCCCCTTGTCCTTCATCCACTGACGAAAAGCGATCAGGTTGTCCCGAAAGATGCCGATGTCATACCCCTGACAGAGGCCATAGTCAATTCCACAACTGGTGGAGATACCCGGTGGCGTGCTGGCTCCCCAGGAGCCATAAACCTCACGCAGGATGAAGGCGTGGATGTTCCACACATCCACCGGCATTCGTTCACCATAGGCTTGCTGGTAAGTATCCCAGATGACATCGAGATACATCATTCGACAGGGGGTGGGCTGGACGATGCCCCCATTGGCGATCAAAGCAGTGGGGTCTTGTGCTTTGATGTAGTAGTAGACATCATGGTAAACGTGGGCGTAAACCTCAGGGTAGATGGGTGTGCCCTGGTAAAGCGAGTCCGGCTCGTTGCCCAGCATCCACAATGAGCCGGGATGAGCAGCAGCAATTGCGGCGATGGTAGGCAGGTTGGGGCTGATAGTCACTTGGTCGGGGTCGTAAGGGTCGGAACCCGCTTTGAACCTGACCAGTTGGGCATAGGTCAGCCGGTCGGAGTGGGGCGGATTGATGTTGCTTCCCCAGTCTGTGTACCAACCCGCGTGCAATAGGGCAACGTCGTAGTTGGTGATGGGATCGTTGGCCAGGCTATCGAAACCGAAACGGTCACGCGAGTTGGGGTAAGGGGGCAGAAAGAGATGGCCGCTGTCGAGGGTGCGGGGCATTGTCTCAGTTAACTCAGTGGCGGCAGTGCTGGCAACCCCCGTTGTCGTATGCGGAGGGGTAGACTGGGCTTGCGCCAGCAGGATGCTGGTTGCCAACAGAAAAGTCAGCGTCAGTACTCCGCGCAACCACATTGGAGTCAGTTGCCCGACCTGGCTTCCAATTGCTCTATTCTGGAACAATGTCATTTCTATCTTATCCTTATTTTTCTGCTTCCCGCATACACTACTCGACATTTTGCCCCTCCCGCAGGTATTGATGTAATTTTCAAACCTGCGAGAGGGTCACCGCCCGGCATCTCAGATAGTGAAATCCCTGGTCAGTCCTGTGCGAGCGTTAAATTCTTCGATCAGGGCATCAATCTCCGCGATCTGTCCGTGGATGTCGCTCCAGTAATCGGGGGAGTACCACTGGGTCTGGATCTCCTCGTAGGTCTTATCCTGTTGCTCGACCCAGGTATAGTATTTGAGGTTGTGGATGCGACGCCGATCCCAGTATCCCAATTCCTCGACGTAATCTACCGTGCATCCCAGCAGGTAACGATGGTAGTCGGCAGCAGCGTCCACCTCGGTGTATTCGCCATGTTCCTCGCGCAGATCACGCAGACGGCTCTGATACAACTCCATCGAATCGGTCCACACAGTCAGCACAATATCGTGTTCTCCCAGCTCATACCACTTGGCGAACTTGATGCTGGAGAGCACATTAGCAATACTGGAGATGCCCAGCAGGTCGAGCTGCGCAACCAGCGACTCTGGCACACCTTGTTTGATCAGGTAAGTTCGGCCAGCCGGTTCGTTGAACAGACGCACCAGGTTCATACAGGCTTCATCATCAATCGCCATCACCATATCGGTGTTCTTAAGGTTGTGAATCCAGGGAACGTGTTTATCGCCGATCCCCTCGATGCGGTGCCCGCCGAACCCGTTGAGGAGTAAGGTGGGACACTGGAGGGCCTCGCTGGCGGCCACCTTGCTGGTGGGGAAAATTTCCTTCAGGTAGTCACCGCAACCGATAGTGCCAGCCGATCCGGTCGTCAGCACAACACCCTGATATGTATCCTGAGGCCCCATTTCCTGTTGGAGCACTTCTTCCATCGCATGGCCAGTCACGTCGTAGTGCCACAGATGATTACCGAATTCGTCGAACTGGTTGAAGATTATGATGTCGTCGCGGGTCTTCCGCAACTCCCAACATTTGTCAAAGATCTCCTTGACGTTGCTTTCGCAGCCGGGTGTCGCTATGACCTCACCGGATACTTTGGAAAGCCATTCGAATCGCTCACGGCTCATTTCTTCCGGCAGGATGGCGATGGATTCGCATCCCAACAGCGTGGAGTCGTAGGCACCGCCCCGACAGTAGTTGCCGGTGGAAGGCCAAACGGCTTTATGGCTAGTCGGGTCAAACTGGCCGGTGACCAGGCGGGGGACGAGACATCCGAAAGTAGCACCGACTTTGTGTGCACCAGTGGGGAACCACTTGCCCACCAGGCAAATGATGCGGGCAGGTACGCCGGTTAACTCCGGTGGCAGCTCGATGTAGTTGACGCCACCGAAGCCACCGCCGTAGGCCGTCGGTTCGTTCTTCCAGGTGATGCGGAAGAGGTTAGTGGAATTAATGTCCCACAGGCCTATGTTTCGCAGTCGAGCCTTGATTTCGTCGGGTATCAAATCCGGATTCTTCATTTGGGCAAAGGTGGGAATGATGATGTCCCGTTCTCGCGCCCGTTGGACTGTGCGCTCCAATTGTTCTTCGTGAATCGTCAAATCTATCATTGAAATCTCCTTACGTTCATTTTGGATTGTATGTTGGTGATGAGAGCAGGGACAAGAGTGCCTATGGCCGTGCCGACGGTATTGAGTACAAAGTCGCTGATAGCGCTGGACCGGCTGGGCAGAGCGATCTGCACCAGTTCGATGATCATACTCAGACCAGCCCCGGCGGCTACTGCCAGCAACAGCCGCCGAGTAGGTGGGTGATCGCGTAGAGCGAGCGACATAGCCAGCCCCAGGGGGACGAAAACAACTACGTTGCCGGCCAGTTCGATCAGCACATAGGGAGAAATTCCATAGGTAACAGCCGGTGTAGTCAGAACCGTTAATTCGTCGGCCACGACCTGACCAGGGCGCAAGGCCATCCACAGCAGCCAGATGGCAACGGCGACCGCCATCCCCCACCAGACACCTGTATACTTGATATCCTTCATGGATTCATAGTCTTCCTTACACAGAGTTCGCCAGGATCACCAAGGCCTGGAAAGCTCTATAGACGGTGGGCATATCCATGCCTTCCCACTCGACGGTTAGGCCATCCGTTCGGCGGCTGCCGGGGAGCAATTCAGCTACATCGGCCCGCAAGGTGTTGCGGATGTTACGTGATCCCAATTCGCCACTCCGGATATACCTTCCATATCTACTGAGATAAACAGAGTAGTCGTAGTTTTCCTCTCTCGGCATTGGCCTAAAGTCATTGACATAAAGTAACTGCTCAGGCTACTTCTTTAGCGATTGAAATCGCCCCTACCTAGAGGGCTTGCAGCCGAGCGTCTACCTGCGTGGACAGGCAGTTTTAGCTCCTCAGGCGCGATTTCAACCGCTGGCCTGAGGAGTAACAGCATAAATAACATTCTACCATAGGAGGTTGTGGGGAACAAGTATTGTGATTATTCTGACAACCACAATACTTGATAATCTCGGTGGTAGGGCAGCCTTTCCA
>CAZXVB010000227.1:0-5369 GCA_964643875.1 uncultured Anaerolineales bacterium
CGCAAACCCAAGAAAATCTGTGTTTTTCTGCGTTAATCTGCGTCCCAGAAAAAGTATGTCGGGTAATGAGATTGGTGATTAGTGATCGGTGACCGAGATTGGATGACCGCCCCGTAGAATCTACGTGAACGAGGCCGATGTTGGAAGATATCATTGTAGGGATCGATGTAGGTAGCAGCAAGGTTTGCACCCTCGTTGGAGAAGTGGAGGCCGACGAACCGGGTATGGTAGCTGGTCGGGGTCAGGCCGGTGAGAGGAGCGGAGCGGGGAAGAAAGGCGAGGGAAGCTTCCTGGACGGTATCCGCATCGTTGGCGTGGGGCTGGTTCCATCCCGTGGTGTCCGGCGAGGGGTGGTTGTCAATGTGGCTGAGGCCACCGCGGCGATCGCGGAATCAGTCGAGCAGGCCGAACGGGTATCCGGCTACAAGATCGAGCGGGCCTATGTGGGATTGAGTGGGACGCATATCTCTTCTATGAACAGCCGAGGGGTGGTGGGAATCTCCCGTCGAGAGCATGGCATCACATTGGACGACGTGGATCGGGCATTGGATGCGGCCCACGCGGTTACCGTTCCCCACAATCACGAGATTGTGCATGTCATTCCGCGCGGCTACGTGGTGGATGGTCAGGCCGGTGTGCGGGACCCGGTGGGGATGTACGGCTTTCGCCTGGAGGTCGAGGCGCACATCGTCCTGGCGTCCAGCACGGCCATCCAGAACCTGGTGAAGTGTGTGGAGGAGGCCGGCGTCGCCGTAGACGAGTTGGTCTTATCCAGTATAGCCGCTGGCGATGCTGTGTTAACGGATACGGAGCGGGAGATGGGTGTCGTCGTGGCGGACATTGGGGCCGGTGTAGTGGACTTGGCGATCTTCATTGATGGGGCGGTGTGGCACACCGTTGCGTTGGGGATCGGAGGCGAGTATGTGACCGGCGATATCGGCATTGGCCTGCGACTACCGCCGGACGTGGCTGAGGAGGTCAAGATCGCGTATGGACATGCCATCGCAGCCCAGGTGCCGCCGGAGGAGCGGTTCACCGTTCGCACGTTCGGTGGAGATACCCGTCAGCCTGTGTTGCGTTGGCAATTGGCGGAGATCATCGAGGCGCGGGTGGAGGAGATCTTGACGATGATCAAACGAGAGATTAAACGGTCGGGGTACGATGGTTTGTTGCCGGCTGGCGTGGTGCTATGCGGTGGGACGGCGCAGCTTTCCGGCATCCAGGAGTTGGGGCGGGATATTTTGGGCTTGCCCGTGCGGGTAGGAAGTCCACGTGACCCGTATGGCCTGGTGGATCGGATTACCAACCCTGCGCACGTCGTGGGGGTGGGATTGTTGGGGTGGGGACTGACGGTGGATACGCGCCCTCAATTGCGTCACTCTGGCCTTAGTGCTGGAGAGCGTTTCTTGGGGTGGCTGCGGGGCTTTTTGCCCGCCTGAAGTTTGGAAGTCGAAACGAACAGGATATGAGGAATTGATTGTGCAGGATGTTAAAAATGAGGAGGTTTTCATGTACGCATCACCCCCAACAGAGAGTTTTGCTCAGATTCGTGTAGTAGGAGTCGGGGGCGGTGGCAGCAACGCTGTGAACCGCATGATCATGGAAGGTGTGAGCGGGGTGGATTTCATCGCTGTCAATACCGATGCTCAAGCCCTGATGCTTTCCGATGCCCCGACTCGAGTGAGGATCGGGGATAAACTGACGCGAGGATTGGGCGTGGGCGGCAACGCCGACCTGGGAGAAAAGGCCGCCGAGGAATCGGCTGAGGAACTGTACGAAGTGCTGCGCGGTTCCGATATGGTCTTTATCACCGCCGGTATGGGCGGAGGAACAGGCACGGGGGCGGCGCCGGTCATCGCCCGTATTGCCCGAGAGATGGAGGCGTTGACCATCGGCGTCGTGACCCGGCCCTTTAGCTGGGAGGGCGCAGTGCGGACGGAGACGGCGATGCAGGGCATCGAAAAGCTCAAGGAGGCAGTGGACACGCTGATTGTGATCCCCAACGACCGTTTGTTGGAGATCACCGATAAACGGGTCAGCCTCCAATCGGCTTTCTCTCTGGCAGACGACGTGTTGCGGCAGGGCGTTCAGGGCATCTCGGAGCTGATTACCGTGCCGGGGCTGATCAACCTGGACTTTGCCGATATACGGACGATTATGTCAGAGGGCGGAGCAGCACTGATGGCTGTCGGGCGTGCCAGCGGTGAGAATCGAGCCGTGGAAGCTGCCCAACAGGCTATTTCCAGCCGTCTCCTGGATATCACGATTGATGGCGCGCGGGGCATTCTATTCAACGTCACCGGTGGGCCTGACCTGAGTTTGTTCGAGGTGAACGAAGCGGCCTCTATCGTCAAGCAGACGGCCCATCCGGACGTCAATTTGATCTTCGGCGCTGTAATTGATGAGAGCCTGGACGACGAAATTCGGATCATTGTCATTGCGACCGGTTTCGATCAAACTGAACGACCGCCTCGGCGACCACGGGTAGTGACCAGCGAGCCGGTGGATTTCCCTTTGCCGACCTTTGACAAGGACGATCTGGAGATACCGGCATTCCTGCGTCGCCGGAGCGGCTAGGCGGTGCATTCCCGGGTGTGCAACATGTGACTTTGTTTGTCAGGCTGTCTCAGTGGGTAGGGGGGAACCTATCCGGTGAGCCGTTGCCTGGACACACCCGTTTCTGTTGGTGTTTGTCATTTGTATGTTTACCCGGTGTGTTCTTCACGTGTTGTCATTGACGCGCGACTTGAGTATCTCATTTGTCGCTGAACCACATGTTGGGCGGGGATGTAGTAATGTTTGCATATCTGTTCGACATGGAGGGGGGCCATTGGTGAAGGCAATCGGTGGAACCCCTCCTCGACATTTTTAGATTGCCATTTTGTGTGATTGTGGTATAATGGAAACGTTGGTGAAGTAGGTTTTGGCTGTTGTTGTCTTGACACTGCCCGGCTTGCGGAAACCGGGCGGTTTTTTTGTTGTAGCGCCGCTGCTTCGCCTTAGAGCAAAAGATGTAATAGATTCAAGGAGTAAAGAAAGTGACAGAAAAAGAAACTGGAACCGTCAAGTGGTTCAACGATGCTAAGGGGTATGGCTTCATCCATCGGGACTCTGGAGATGATGTATTCGTTCACTATTCAGCGATTGATAGTGATGGATTTCGTTCGTTGCGTGAAAACCAACGTGTCGAGTTCATCGTCGAGCAGGGGCCGAAAGGACTACAGGCCATGCATGTCAAGGTCATATAATGGCCAAAAAATTATATGTTGGTAATTTGAGTTACGCTACCACAGCAACCACTCTATCTGAATTGTTCGGCTCTATGGGGGAAGTCCTTTCGGTAAACCTCATCACGGACCGCATGACAGGTAACTCCAAGGGCTTTGCCTTTGTAGAGATGGCGGAGCATGCAGCAGCCCTGAAAGCCATTAACGAACTCAATGGCCGAGAGCTAGAAGGGCGAGTGATCAAGGTAGCAGAGGCGAAGCCGAGGCGTGATGATCGGGGAAGTGGAGGTCCATCGCGCCGTCGGCGATGGTAAAAGCAGTTTGCCCTTGGTTTAAATAAAACAGGGGCCACACAAATTATGCCGCACAGCTCTTCCGCAAGCTGGGCGGCTTTTTATTTTGGGCTATCTGGATGGATTGCTGGGGATGGTTCATCATTGGTTGACACTTTGCGTTACGCACCGGATGCCGCCCGATTGAAATCGGCCTCTTTGGGCGCTTTGCGCCGCGCGTCGGCCTACGCCGACGCGCTGGTCGGCGCAGGCCGACCACTGGCCGCAGGCCCTACAGGCTGACTTTCAGTCAGCGCTGCAGACAGCCGATTTCTTGAGGCGGCCCAAAGTGTAAATCAATTCCCAGGAGAAAATGAACCATCCCGATTGCTGAGACTCTATTGGCATATCTGCGGGATGACGGCGGTTTCTTTGTACGTGTGTTAATGAGGATGGCTATGAGACATTTTACGCGGAACATCGTTGGGCGCTGGCTGCTACTCCGCTGTTTTGGGGTAGGGTTACTCCTTTTCCTGGCTATTGCCTGTGCGGGGAGGATCGGCGTGGACAAATCTCCCCTCTGGTCGCAGGAAGGCCCACAGGCAGGCGAGGCTGGCGGTACACCTCAGCCGTTGTATTTGCCGTTCGTCGGTAGCCGGCCTGGCTCCCCGCTTGAGACGCCGGTGGCGACACCGTTGCCTTCTGCCCTGTCGTCGCCCACCTCTCCATCACCGGCGGGACCGACGCCACTACCACCGCCGGTGCCGAAGCCGGACTATGGCGTCCAGATTCACCTTTTCGCCGGCGATATGGCTCAAACGTTGGAGTGGGCCAGGGGACTGGGGGTTGGATGGGTCAAACAACAGGTGACGTGGCACACTGTGGAGCATGGGCCAGATGATTTCGAGTGGGAACCATTGGACCGCGCTGTGGAAGCCAGTCATGCGTTTGGGTTCAAGGTGTTGTTGGGAGTGGTGCATGCGCCGGATTGGACGCGGTCCTCGGAACTGGAAGGCGGTCCCCCGGCAGATTATGCAGAGTTTGGCCGTTTTATGGGCCAACTGGCCGAACGTTATCAGGGGCAGGTGGCCGCCTACGAGTTGTGGAACGAGCCGAATCTGGCCCGCGAGTGGCAGGGGGATCAACTCGATCCGGCCCGCTTTGTGGCCCTGGTGGCGGCAGGAGCGCAGGCTGTGCGGGCCGTGGACCCGGATGCCCTGATCATCAGTGGTGCGCCGGCTGTCACCGGGATCAATGATGGACAGGTGGCCATAGATGATCGCGTCTTTTTGAGAGGTATGTTGGCTGCGGGTGTCACCGATTGGGTGGACGGGATCGGTGTCCATCCCTATGGCTTTGCCAATCCGCCCGACGAAAGTTGGCAAGATGCGGTTCACACGGCCACCAGCCACAATAATCACCCTAGCTTCTTTTTCAGGGATACGTTGGAGGATTACCACGCTATCCTGGCGGAGTGGGGGGATGACGATTTCCCGCTCTGGGTCACCGAGTTTGGTTGGCCGTCGGTGGAGCAGATGGGGGCGATGGATACGACCGGTTGGGAGTATGCCCGCGAGGTGAGCGAAGCTCAGCAGGCAGAGTATATCGTGCGTGCCTTTCAGATGGGGGATGAGCGTCCGTGGGTCGGGCCGATGTTCTTATGGAATTTGAACCTGGCCGCCATTTGGGGGGCGAACGATCCGGTCTCGGCTTATAGTCTGTTGCGACCAGATGGTTCGTATCGCCCGGCCTATGTCGCGCTGCGTCTAGCCGCGCCGCTGCACTCGCAATGATGTTCCGCCGGCTATTTCTTTGGGGTGTGTTTCATTTGGGTGTGTTTCAACTGAGTTGGAGACCCTCCCGCAGGTTG
>CAZXVB010000228.1:0-5357 GCA_964643875.1 uncultured Anaerolineales bacterium
TGTCAGGAAAGAACGACCACACGGGAGACTTCTCCCTTCTTCTCTCCTCTTCCCACTTCGATCTGCCGTTTGCCCAGGACGTCCCGCGCCCCCTCGACGATCTCCTTCAAATCCAATCGCTGCCGGCGGCCATCCTCCAGATACACGTCCACCATATCCTGCAGACGACCAATGGCCACACCACCGACATCGCCACCGGACTTGCTGGCACGCAGGCAGCGTACCCCTGTCGCGCCCCGCCCTTGCACGGAAAACTGGGACAATGGCGTGCGATGTGCATATCCGTGCCTGGAAACGACCACGACGTACAACTTACTCTCATCTTTGACAGCCTGCGGCACCACCATCCCTCCCAAAAGGCGATCCCCGGCCCGGATTTTGATGCCGGTCACGCCCATCGCCGTACCGGTCTGCTGCGGATTAATGCCATCCCCGTCCAACCGCAGAAGTTGCCCCTTGACAGTGTAAAACAACATATGGGCCCCGGTGTCGGCGACGTCTGCCAAGAGCAACTCATCGTCATCGTTTAGCCCCATAACCGTCCCCCACACCCGGTCGGGCATTGTCAAATCGGCTATCCGTGTGCGTTTGACCCGTCCCAAACTCGTTCCCATCAAAAGAAAGCCCGTTGGCCTTAACACAGCAACGCCGATTACCCGTTCGCCGCGCTCTAATCCCAGCTCTTTCGGCCCACCGGTAGCGGGAATGAACCCGACGTTGCTCTTCCAGCCCCGCCCCCGGTTCGTCACCAGGATCACGACATCGTCCGATTGAGTCAACACGTGGCGCAGATGAACGACCGACACAGGGCGTTTGGTCATACTCCGACTGGCACGATACGAAAAACCGTCGGCGTCGGTTCGGGAGAGACCGTCCGGTGTGAGCACCAACATCTGCGGCACCTTCGGCATCACCAGATCGGCCTCGGTCGTGACCACCCCAGCGCCGGCGGCTGCCTCTTCATGCTCAAGGATCACCGTGCGTCTCGGGATGGCAAATTGCTCTTTCAGGGCGGTAGTCTCTTCGACCACCACCAACAACCGCTTGGTTTCCGACGCTAGCAGTCCCTCCAGATACTCGATCCGCCCCTCCAACTCGTGCTTTTCGTCCACCAGTTTCTTTCGCTCCAGGGCCGCCAGACGTCGCAATTGCATATCGAGGATGGCCGTAGCCTGGAGTTTGTCGAAACCGAATTTGCGCCTCAGATTGGTGTGGGCCGTCTCCGCCGTGCGAGACCGGCGGATCGTCTCGATCACCTCATCCAGTACATCCAGGGCCTTCAAGAGACCATTCACGATGTGTAGACGCGCCTTCCGACGCTCCAACTCGAACCGGCTGCGACGCACGATGATCCCCAATCTGTGCTCTACGAAATGGAATAGGATATCCCGAAGCGGGAGATATTCCGGGCGCGTGTGGTTGTTCTCGGTAGGGACCAACGCCAGGTTGATCACCCCGAATGTCTCCCGCAACTGACTGTATTTGAGCACCTGTTTTAGCACTTCCTGGGGGCTGGCCTGGCGAGAGATCTCGATCACCACCCGCATGCCCGAATGGTCCGATTCGTCCCGCAGATCGGTCACACCGGTGATGCGACCCTCTCGCACCTCCTTGGCGATCTTCTCGATGACCGTAGACTTGAGCACACCATAAGGCAACTCGGTGACGACGATGTTCGCCTTGCCACCGCCGATATCCTCGATGGTGACCCGTGATTGCATCACGATGCGTCCGCGTCCGGTCAGATAGGCCTGGCGGATCGTGTCAATCGGCCCGTCCCCTTCATCCCGGTAGCGGTAAACGATCCCCCCGGTCGGGAAGTCTGGCCCAGGGATGTATTTCATCAGATCGTCCACGGTGATTTTGTCTCGCTGTTTCCAGTGTTGCGCCACATAGACGATGGCATCGCACACTTCCCCCAGATTGTGCGGCGGGATACGGGTTGCCATCCCCACGGCGATGCCGTCTACGCCATTGACCAGCAGATTGGGCAAGACCGCCGGCAAGACGGTCGGCTCCTGCAAAGAGCCGTCGAAATTGTCCACCCAATCCACCGTATCCATCTTCAGGTCCTGGAGCATCGTTTCGGCAGCCGCAGTCAACCGGGCCTCGGTGTATCGCATAGCGGCCGGACTGTCCCCGTCTATGGACCCGAAGTTCCCCTGTCCATCCACCAGCGGGACACCCATCACCCATGGCTGCGCCTGACGCACCATAGCCAGGTAGACAGAACTATCGCCATGAGGATGGTATTTACCCAACACCTCACCGACGATCCGGGCGGACTTCTTGTGAGGGCGATCGTGATACAGCCCCAGGTCGTACATTCCGTACAGGATGCGGCGCTGCACCGGCTTGAGACCGTCCCGTACATCGGGCAGCGCCCGGTCGGTGATCGTCTCACGGGCATAGCCAATGTAGGCCCGGGTCATATCGTCGGCCAGTTCGACCGTTTCCAGTTCGACCGGACGGGTGGATAGGGTAGGCTCCGGATTTTGCTCTCCCTTCCGAGAATGATTTCGAGAACGATTTCGAGAACGAGACCTACGCTTGCTCATTCTTCATCCCCCTCACTCATCCACTCGCCTTCGTTATCTTCTTCCCCATTACCGTTCCCACTGCCATTTTCCTCAATCAGCCCCACACCTTCCCAGTGACGCATCAACCGAGCCCGTCGCCGGCTTGGACTGCCGCCCATCCACAAAGAGACGGCCGCGTTGGCTGCATGCACCTCCTCCACCGTCACCTTGACGATGTGCTCGTTGATGGAAGGATCGTCCCCATCCCCCAGACGGAAGACCGTATGACGTAACTGTTCCGGGTTCATCTCCCCCAAGCCCTTGTAGCGTTGGATGGTCACGCCCTTGGGATGACCCCATTCTTCCAGAATGCGGTCACGTTCAGCGTCGGTATAAGCGTAGCGACTTTGGCGATTGTTCCGCAACAGGTAGAGCGGCGCTCGGGCGATGTACAGTCGCCCGGCCTCGACCATCGGGCGCATCAAGCGCCAGAAGAGAGTATAGAGCAAGGTCTTGATGTGATCACCATCTACGTCAGCATCCACCAACACCGCCACTCGACCATACCGCATCTGCTCAACATCGAAGTCGGCCCCCACGCCGGCACCGATTGCTGCCACAACCGCTTTGATCTCCCGATTGCTGAGGGCCTTGCTGAGCCTAGCTCGCTCAACGTTCAGAATCTTGCCCCTCAGCGGCAGGATGGCGTGATAGCGGCGGTCCCGGGCCTGTTTACACGATCCACCAGCGCTATCTCCCTCGACGATGAAGAGGGTTGTCTGTTCTACCGGACTGCCTTTGGCGACATCAGCCAACTTTCCCGGCAGTTCGTCCACCTCCAACACCGACCGCCGCATCACCAACGAACGGGCTTTGGCCGCCGCGTGCCGGGCACGAGAAGCAGCCAGGCAGCGGTCCACAATCTTGCGCCCCAACGAAATCCGCTTCCGAAAGCGTGTCAAGAGGGCCTCGTATACGATGGAATGCACCTGGCCTTGTACCTGGTCGGATCCGAGTTGTGTCTTCGTCTGGGATGTGAATTGCGGATCGCGCATACGAACGCTGACGACGGCCGTCAACCCGGCGATGGTATCCTTGCCGGTGATCTCGTCACCTTTTTTGAGGAGCTTTTTCTCGGCCGCAAATGTGTTGATCACCTTGGTCAACGCCGAACGGAACCCGGCGACATGCCTCCCTCCATCCGGTGTGGGGATGGTGTTCACAAAGGAGACGATCTCCTCATCCTCCCCGGTGTGGTATTGGAACACCACTTCGACCTGGGTGCCGTCCTCGGTCTCTCCCCGGATCTCGATGGGGGGATGCAATCCATTTCGATCTCGGTTGAGGTATTCCACGTACTCCGCCACCCCCCCACGATAACAATATTCCCGCTCCTGGGGCTTCTTCCCCCGCTCGTCCACGATCCGCGTCCGCAAGCCCGGCACCAGGAAAGCCACGGTTTGCAAGCGGCGGGCCAGAGTGACAAAGTCGAACTTGACGACATCCAGGAATTCCGGATTGGGTAGAAAGGCCACTGTCGTGCCGGTGCCGATGCTGCGGTCCTTGTGTTGTTTTACCGCTGTCGCCGCGCCCCGCTTACCGATCTCTCCAATGACTTCTTCAGTGTGGGGATCCAGGATTTGGACCGGCGTCACCGGCAAACCTCGTTCATACCGCTGGCGGTAAAGGACACCGTCCCGCCTGACGATGACTTCCAGCCACGTCGAGAGGGCATTGGTGGCTTTGATGCCCACACCGTGCAAGCCACCAGACGTGGAGTACGTCCCCTCGTCAAATTTGGCGCCAGTGTGTAGTTCAGTAAAGGCCAATTCCAATGTGGGCTTGTTCTTCTCCGGATGGATCCCCACCGGAATGCCGTCGCCATCATCCACAATGCAAATGCTGCCATCGGGTCGCATGGTGACTTCAACGGAGTCACACCGCCCTGCCAGGGCTTCGTCCACGGCATTGTCTATCACTTCGATGGCCAGATGGTGCAAAGCAGAAACCCCACGCCCACCGACGTACATTCCCGGACGGCGTTGGATGTTTTCTGGATATTCCAGGATCTGGATATCCGCCTCTGTGTATTGTTGCCTACGGTTCAAACGAATTCTCCTTCAGCTACTCTCTCACCAACCGAGCAGAACACGTGTTCTATACACTTCAATTATACCGGTGATGAGGTATCTGTCAAGGGATCACCTTTGAGTGAGCGCCTCCGAGTGAGGATGTTCCGCCCACCGCTCTGCGCATAAAGACGATTATGCCCCCCTCATGCTCCCAGGTTATCGCTCATCACACTCAAAGTGCGACACACTTCAGAAGTGGTCGCACTTTGATTCTTCCAACCGCCGCCACTTGCGCAACAAGGTGAAGGGGAAGCGGTGCTCTCTCCCCAAACACGCAGCCCTCCACAGGCGCGTAAGCGCCAGGAGGGCGTTCATTCATTCAGCAGCTTCTGCATTCTTGCCCTGCGACTTCAAGCGGATAGCCAAATCGCGTACTTGACTAAAGGTGGTCGGTTTGAGCAGCACCAAGTCAGCATGCTCGTCAGTGAGATCAGCCATACTGGCATCGGCAGTAGCGACGATGACAGGAACCTCCTTCAAGCGAGGATCGGCGCGGATGTGCGCCAGGACGTCCGTCCCAGCTACGCGTGGCAGGTGCAAGTCCAGCACGATCATCGCCGGAGTGACAACCTGGAGTCGCTCAATCGCCTTGTCGCCGGAACTGATCGTTTCGACCTCGAACCCGGCCACCTGAAGTGCCGTAGAAAAGATGGCGGCCGCGTCGGGATCATCCTCAATGACCAACGCAAATGGATCGTTCATTTCA
>CAZXVB010000229.1:0-5342 GCA_964643875.1 uncultured Anaerolineales bacterium
GGGGAAGCCTGTCCTCCCCCCGTGGAACGGGGGGAGCTAGAGGGGGGCGCGATCCGTGCATGGCCACTTTGTGAAATCTGCAAAAGTACTGCACACGCAAAAGAGGTGAAATTGTGCTCAATATCGCATTTTGGATGATTGGTACGCTGATAGCGGTGCTCTCACCGATCATCTTGATCCATGAGTTCGGCCACTTCCTGTTAGCCAAGTTGGCAGGTGTGCGAGTGGAGGAATTCGGTTTCGGTTTTCCTCCCCGCATGCTTGGCCTGTGGTATGGGAAAGGATATCTCGACATAGAAAACACCCGGGTGACGATACCGGCCGGGTTTCGTCTCCCCAACAACCTGGCTACAGGAATGTATGTCGAAGCCGTCGTAGAGGAACGTCGCGGCACGCTCCGCTTGCGCCGCATTGCGCTGACAGGCCCAGAGATGACCGTCGCGATGCCATGCAACCCTGGCGAGCGGGCCATGCGTGGCCTGGTCACAACGTTGGAACGCGGAACGCTCTACAGCCTCAACTGGTTGCCGATGGGCGCTTTCGTCCGTATGACAGGTGAGGAAAGCCCCGACGATCCTCGGGGCTTGGCAGCGCAACCCAAACGATGGCGGACGGCCATTCTGAGTGCCGGGGCTATCATCAACATCATCGCGGCGGTGGTGTTGATGAGCGGAGCGTACCTCTCCGGCATCCCCGATGGATGGCTGGTCGAGATCACCGACGTCGAGGCGAACGGCGCTGCTGCCGTCGCCGGCCTGGAGCCTGGTGACGTCGTGGTGGCGCTGGATGGTCACCGAATCACCGATGGCGTGGGGGAACTTCAGGAATTCGTTCACGCTCGCCCAAACCAGGAAATCACACTGACCATCCTGCGTGATGGAGAGAGATTGCAGCTCTCGGCTGTACCGCGCTTACAGTCTGGCGGATATGGGATGTTGGGGATTGTAATCGCCGATTGGCCAGACCGAAGTGCGTTGATCCACTACTCTCTGCCGGAAGCATTCCAAGCCGGGATGACCGACATCCGTACCATCATCGCGGCGATGGCACAATTGCCATTTCGCATCGCACAGGGAAGCGTCGCCCCCCAGGATGTCCGACCGACCGGCATGGTGGGTATCAGCCAGGTGCTGACATTTTCCCTGCAACAGGCCATTGAATGGAAGATGCTGTTCCCGATCCTGCAAACCGCCGGCCTGATCAGTCTGGCGCTGGGGTTGACGAACCTGCTGCCTTTACCCGGTCTGGACGGGGGACGGATCGTGTTTGTCCTCATCGAGACCATCAGGGGCCGGCGAGTCTCACCAGAGCTAGAAGCAACTGCCCACGCCGTTGGAATGATATTGATGATTGGGCTGGCACTCCTGATGTTGGTACAGGATTTCGCGAACCCGATCATCCCGTGGTCATTGCTCCAATAGACTGACATGTGTGGGGTAAAAGTGTGATGACGCCGTTCGAACGTTTGTTGAATGATCTGCTTTCCAAAAAGACGATGCCGCCTCAGGCGGACCTATATCATCTATCCAACCTGGAAAACACAGAAGTGCTGGATGTGCAACGAACGTGGGTAGAACTACCAACCGATCTGCGCTACCAGTTGGCGGTACGCCTGGTGGAAATGGCCGAGGCAGACTTCGAGTTGGATTTTGGGGAAGTTTTCCGAATCTGTCTGGAAGACGAGGATGCTTCCGTGCGTGCGGTAGCCATCGAAGGATTGTGGGAAGACGAAGATGTGCTCCTGGTGCCGCGCCTGGTCCAACTGCTCCAACAGGACGACTCGGCCATCGTCCGCGCAGCCGCTGCCGAGTCACTGGGGCGCTACATCCTCCTGGGCGAGCTGAACAAAATGCGATCCGATCACCATCTGGTGGCCTACGATGCCGTCCTGGCGGCCCATCAAGACCGAGACGAAGACCCCACAGTCCAGCGACGGGCATTGGAATCCCTGGCCTACGTCGAGAACGAAACGGTGATCCGCCTGATCCAGGCGGCATACAACGCGGCGGACGAAAAGATGCGGGTCAGCGCCGTCTTTGCTATGGGGCGCAGCGCCGACTCCCGTTGGGCCTCCCTGGTGCAACAAGAATTGTTCAGCGGGAATCCGGAGTTGCGTTTCGAGGCTGCCCGGGCATGCGGCGAATTGCAATTGCGCGAAAGTGTGCCAGAATTGGCCGGGTTGGTGGAAGACGTGGACGCTGAAGTCCAGGAAGCTGCCTTATGGGCACTGGGGCAGATCGGCGGCGATCAGGCTCGTCAGATCCTCCAACGATATATCCACCACGACAATGAAGCCATCCAGGCAGCGGCGGAGGCAGCCTTGAACGAATTAGAATTTATGTACGGAGATCTGGATGATTTCTTCATCCGTCTGGCCGAGAGTGCGGACGATTAGCAAGTCACTCTCACTAGTGTTTTTCGTAGCGCTGCTGGTAACCGGAGCGGGCAAGCCGGAGGCCTGCCGTAGTCCTCTGTCCGTGCTCCCCGCTGCTGCGCACCCACTTCCCCAGGCAGGCGATGGCAACGGCGTCACCGTGCTGGAAAACGCCGTCGAGTACAGCTTTGCCCAACATGTAACGTTTACCCTGCGGGCCACTGCCAACGCGGATATCGAACAACTGTACCTGTTCCTCCAGGCCCCTGGGGACCGGCAAACCCGCTCGGAAACGATCTCCATCCACCCCTCACAGACCATCACCGTTGAGCACACATACGACGTGCGACTTTCACCCCTGCCACCATTCGCCGTGGTGGATTTCTGGTGGCAGCTCGAAGTGGCCGGCGAGACAGTCACCATCCCGGTCGAGACGTTCACATATCAGGATAACCGCTTCCGGTGGGAGACATTAACCGGCACGAGCGCTAGCGGGGAGTCAATCGGTATCCACTGGATTCAGGGACAGGGGAACCCGGTCTTCGCACAGACGGCTCTTGACACAGCCCGCAACGGCCTGGATGCGATCACCCCTATCCTGAACGCCCCGATCTCGGCAGTGGACGTGTACATCTATGACTCACCACACAACCTCAACGCCGCGATGGCCCTCACCGGCAGGGAATGGGCAGCCGGGCAGGCCCATCCAGAATTGGGTGTGGCCCTCGTGGCCATTCCCCCAACAGAGGGTTACACCACGCATATGACGCGCTACATCCCACACGAGATCACCCATCTTTTGCTCTATCGAGTGGTCGGAGCGACCGGTTATCCATTCGTGCCAGAGTGGTTGGACGAAGGGTTGGCGACAGCGTCGGAACTGATGCCCACAGTCGAGTACGACTTGGCCCTGGAGCAAGCGCGGCTCCAAGGCACGTTGATCCCGTTGGAAACATTGTGTACGCCGTTTTCCCCCGACTATCAAACCGCGTTGCTTTCCTATGCAGAAAGTGGGAGCGTAGTGCGTTTCATTTTGGAAGAATATGGTGCGCAGGGCATCCGCGATCTGCTGGCAGCGTATGCTGGAGGGGCCAGTTGTTCCAGTGGCGTTCGACAGGCCCTGCACATCAGTCTGAACCAACTGGAGGCCGCATGGAAGACCAGTCTGGACCCGCAGGCAGCGCACAAGGCGACCATCCGGGAGGTCGCCCTTTGGTTGTCATTTCCACTGTTCGGAGTGCTGATCACGCTTTTGATGGCCGGATACACACTGCGTAAGCCCTGATGCGAGAGGAGGCTTCCGATGCCTAACATCCTGGTTTTCGATCTGGAGACCCAATTCCTGGCTGATGAGGTCGGGGGATGGAACCACATCCGCGATATGCGCATGGCCGTCGGCGTCACCTACGATCCGGCACAGGATATCTACCGCCACTACTTCGAACAGGACGTCGGCGCGTTGATCGCCGACCTGAAAGCCGCCGATCTGGTAGTGGGGTACAACTTGTACCGTTTCGATTACGAAGTGTTGCGGGCCTACACCAACGACCCCCTCTCCCCTCCGACGGTGGATATGTTGCAGGATCTGTATCGTCAATTAGGGTGGCGACTCAAACTGGATACCGTTGCATCGGCCACTTTGGGGGAGCAAAAAAGCGCCGACGGCATCCAGGCCGTGCGCTGGTTCCGGCAAGGGAAGTTGGACCAGGTCGTGGCGTATTGTCAGCGGGATGTTGAGGTCACCTGGCTGGTGTATGACTTTGGCTGCCGGAATGGCTACGTCCAGTATCGGGACCGTCATTGGCGTCTGCATCGTGTGCCAGTCCCTTGGAGCAACAAATGGAAATAGGGGTGAGCGAGCAGGGATGAACAGGCAAGTTTTCGAGCCGGCCTATCTGGCCCTTTACCGCTCCGGCGAGCTACGCCGGCGAGTGGCGCAAGCCCGCGAGCATCTCCACGCTTGCGACTTTTGCGGGCATGCCTGTGGCGTAGACCGGTTCCGGCAAGTCGGACAGTGTCGCACCGGTGTCCAGGCGGTAGTTTCCAGTTTTGGCCCCCACTTCGGGGAAGAGGCTCCGTTACGGGGCACGGGTGGCTCCGGAACGATTTTCTTCGCCTGGTGCAACCTACGCTGTCAATATTGCCAAAACTACGACATCAGCCAACTGGGGCAGGGCCAGACAGTGGAAGCGGAGACGCTGGCCGGTATGATGCTCTCGCTGCAGGAACGAGGATGTCACAACATCAACCTTGTCTCTCCGACGCACGTCACGGTGCCCATTCTGGAGGCGCTTCTGATCGCCGTCGAGTCCGGTTTGCGCCTTCCTCTGGTATGGAACACCGGTGGGTATGACGCAATGCCCGCCTTGAGACTCCTCGACGGCATAGTAGATATCTACATGCCGGATATGAAATACGCCGACTCCCAGATCGCCCGACGTTACTCTCAGGTGGACAATTACCCCCAGGTGAACCAGGCAGCGGTGCGGGAGATGCATCGCCAGGTCGGCGACCTGGTGATGGACCGGCGTGGTATCGCAATGCGGGGGCTGCTAGTACGGCATCTAGTGCTGCCGGCCGGGTTGGCCGGCAGTGACAAGATCGCTGCTTTCTTGGCAACGGAGATCTCCAAGGACACATACATCAACGTGATGGACCAGTACCGACCGTGTTATCGGGCACACCAGTTGCCGCCCTTGGACCGCCCGATCACGTCGGAGGAATATGCCCAGGCTCTCTCGGCAGCTCGACAGGCTGGACTATACCGTTTGGATGCGTTTCATTTCAGTTAGAGTGGGCAACCCTCCCGCAGGTTGCCATTTTCGATGCCAAAACACTCGGTTTTTGAAGGCAAATCCGCGCATAGTTCAACCTGCGGGAGGGTCTCTAACTCAGTTGAAACACACCTACACCGTTTCGACCGGCAGGAGTCACGTTTCGAGTGGTTGTGGAGGTAAGACATCAATTG